>CAYRWQ010000005.1:6997-39886 GCA_964428075.1 uncultured Bdellovibrionales bacterium | reverse complement strand
CAGCCCGTGTCATTTCTCTCCCTGTATCCGAAGCAAAGAAAGATGGTATGCCAAAAGCCACCGCCATACTGCCCGTCAACGCCGTCAATCGTCGACGATCTTGGCCTCGGATACGCTTCTCCAATGTTTGATCAAGCGAACCAATAACTTCGCTGTCCAAAAATGACTGCATGCGCTCCAGCCGAGCAGTAAGAGATGCTTCTGTACTCTCCTCAAGGCTCATTGTACTCACCTGGTTTTCTTGGTTTTCCTCTGGTTTATCTGCTTCTGATGCAACATCGCTCAGCAAGCCAGGCTCATTCGAAAAGTCCGGCGCGGTCTCAGATGATATTGCCTTCTGTCCCTGAGCCACGATTTTTTCCGACATTTTTTGCGCTCGACCTTCAGCATATTTCTGTAATCCTCCATCCATAGCCGCAAACAGCCCCATGGCCGCCACACCCCGACGAGCCATAACCGCCGCTATCGCAGCCGAAGCCATCGCTGTCCCTACAAGACCGGCTCCCGATGCTACAGCCAAAGCGGCCACAGGAACACCAAGTATCACCTTTTTCTGCCACGAAAGCTTATTATAAGCCGTACCACACTGTTTTATTCTCCCCAATATTCCCTTCTGTTCCGCCCTCAACTCTGTCCAGGCAGTATACAAGCCGACATGTACTTCCTGACTAAAATGACGCAACTCATCTTCCAACTCTTTCTCGAGTGATTTAAGAACCTGTGTCTCTTGTGTACCACCACCTTCTGGTGTCACTTGAGGTGACCGAGTTGCGTGCAATGCCTTGATTCTCTCCAAACGCAAATCCCGTAACTCACGTAGTTTTTCCTGATACGCTGTTTTTTTGTTTTCCACCGTTTCGTTGGGAATCCCCTTACCAGAAATACCGAGCACGCCCTTCAAACGACTCATCACCGTTCGACTCTCACTGTCCGCAGCGACATATTCTAGACGCGCCTTATCACACTCTTGCGTCGCGGCATCGATACGTGTCTGTAACTGCTCATCTGCTCCTGTATGATAAAACTCATCAGAAGTCATGCCGAACGCTTGAAGCACTTCTGTTTCTTCTGGTGATCCCCGACGCGCTGTTTCGCCCTCTCTCCCAACCTGATCAAGGTCATCCCTATCTTCCCCATCTACCTGAGATACCTCACTCATCACAGGCACGGCCTCCGCTGGTGCTTCGACGGGCGCAGAAGTTTGCTCCGTTGATTCTGGTACGTCTGGCTTCGGAGTGGATGATGGTGCTTCGGGATGCATAGGGTTTGCGTTTGTTGTTTGGATGTCTGGTGATGAAAGAACATTGTCGGTCTCAGGGATTACGACCGGATCGGGGGGAGATTCTGGCACTCCCTGTTGGTCTGGTAATAATGATTGTTCGTCACGCGAGTGTTGAGCAGGAGCCGCCCCTCTACCTGAGTTCCCTCTTCTTCTCCTTTGTGACAAAGGCTGCTGAGCATCTATACGCTCTGTGTCGGAAAGGTCACGCGGTACTGTTATGTCATCCGACGAAATAGAATCTGGACCACTTTCCCCAGCAAGGTTCATTATTTCTGTAGATATGCCACTAGCAGCTATAATCGATGCGATTTCGTCATCAGGAATACGAGTGAATCGCCCAGGAAGCAAAGCGTCCTGTGCCCATCCAACAGAATCAGCATAATTATCATTACGAACAACCAAAGAGGCGTAGATGAAACCATCACACACGTTAACAATCCGAAAAACACGGTTCGGATTGTTGGCATCGGATACATACACTCCCTGTTCCGGCATAAAACCATAAAGCCGAAAAAACTCAGATGTGATATCGGGGGAACGCTCCGTAACAGACTCTGGAATTGAATCAGGAGACCCATACGGTTCTGAGTCCTCTTGCGTTTTCGTTTTTGTCCTCACCGATCTCATTCTCGCGGACTGCATATCTGGTTCCCTCCCTGTTTGTTTTCGTGCCATACAATAGGTGGTATTTTATCGCTTATCGATCTTGTATCGCGTGCCTTTTGAACTGATAGGAACCTTCCTGAATGAAGGCTTCTAGCTCTTTTCCGGAACCAAAAAACCACTCCCCTCTCGGAGGAGCTTCTTTCCTCTGAAAAATCTGACTCATTGTCTGAAACAAAAAACGTTCCTCCACCTCCTCTCGAAAACGGATATTGACACCTCCAACATCTGTCACCTCATCAACTCGAAACACCGAATTCCCATTCGCCCATACATCACCGACAAAAAAAGTGCTCGCGGCCGGCGAAGGAGTCTTTGGTTGCTTATCGGGCTGTGCGGGCGTGTCGGGTATCTGTGCGGAAATATCACTATCCGATTCTGACACGGCTGACACCGTCGGAACGACGGGAATATGCTCCGGTTCTGAAGAGGAAGCATCAGCCCCTGGGTCCGTTTGGTTTATCGTATCCATAAAATATGTGCACAAAACATATCAGTTCTCAAACCCCTTCGTCTTTTCCAACAACTCTAGTACAATATTATCATACCTGAGTTGAAAAATAAAAAAGGGAAGACGAAAATCCTCACACGCAAACGATCTACTTTTTCTTCCCGATACGCAAGAACAAATAAACAAACATCATGCATATGCGATCACGCGTCCGATCCCCTCTCGCATTGACTCTTGCACTCATCGCTATCCTCGTGTTCGCTTTTTTCCTTCGTATTTATCACCTCGAATCTCTGCCTGTCGGCCTCTACCCGGATGAAGCTGCCAACGGTGTCGATGCGCTCCACGCTCTCGAAACCAAACGCTTTGAACTTTTTTACCCGGCTAATTTTGGCCGGGAAGGACTTTTTATCAATCTCCAGGCTCTTTCAATCTGGCTTTTCGGTAATACGATCATCGCCCTCAAACTCTTCTCAGTCATCTTCGGTACTCTGACCGTTCTCGGTTTCTTCTTACTAGGAAAGGAACTCTTCCACCGTACCAGCGCCGGCCTCATCGCTGCCTTCATGCTCACTACCTCCTACTGGGCCATCAACTTCTCACGCATCGGCTTTCGCGCCATCATGACTTCTTTCCTCCTCGCTTTCTCTTTCTTCTTTTTTTTCCGCGGTCTCCGTACTCAAAAAAAACGTGACTTTCTCTTCGCTGGACTCATTTTCGGACTTGGACTCCATACCTATATCGCCTTCCGAGTCGCTCCGCTTATCCTCATTCTGCTTCTACCAGCGCTTTTGCTCTCCTATGAACATTTCCTCAGACGTTTCTGGAAACACGGACTGTTGTTCATGCTCGGCGCTTGTATCGCGGCTGCTCCCATGTTTTATCATTTCTTCATATCGCACCCAGAAGATTTTGAATCACGATCCTCACATATCTCGGTTTTCAGTCCCGAGGTCAATCAAGGAAATCTTTTCGGTACCATCGCCAGAACCTTTTCCGTATCTCTCGTCAAATATACTTTTTTCGGTGATCAAAACTGGCGACACAATTATCCTCCTTACCCTATCCTTGACCCAGTCGTCGGTACTTTTTTTCTCACCGGATTCTGTATTCTCTTCTGGCGTTTTGTGTACCTCCTCTATAGACGCCTTCGCTATCAAGATCGTGATTTCCGACTCATAATAGACACGTTTCTCTTCAGTTCATTTTTCGTCATGTTGGCACCAGAATTCTTGACGAACGAGGGTCTGCCACATGCTTTGCGCTCCATCGGCACGCAAGTACCAATCTTTCTCTTTGCAACCGTACCAGTCATGTGGCTTCTGACAAATGCCAAACAAGCAGGTGCTGGTCGCCGTATCGCGATTGTTTCCTTCCTTCTTATCGCCTTCTCCTTTTCCACCGCTTTCAATGTCGCCAAATATTTTATCCTCTTCGCCGAGCATCCAAAAGCCGGGGCCGCCTTCAATGAAAATTATACCAACATGGCAACATACTTCCTCTCGCTGCCAGATCACATCCACAAGTATTACCTCATCGATACTGGAGGAAACAAAGACCGTTTCCATCTTCCGGTGGCCGGCATGCCAGTCTACTTCCTCACCTATGGAAAAGTACAAAATTTTGAAATCGTTTCTTCTGATACTGTTTTCCAAACACCCGGAATTCTGATCATGACACATTTCGATCAGGCGACCGCTGAACAATATGAAGAACGCATGCCCGAAACACGAATAATACATATCGATCTGAACGGTCCCGACCGAATCGGCGGAGACTTTGATGTTCTTCTCTTCCCTGCCACCACACCAAAACGTACACTCACACACTAATAATTTAAAAGCCACTCACCCACTTATGACTATGCATCATCTCAAACAACACGCTCCTTGGATCGTCTCAGGCCTGCTCATTTTCTATGGTATCCTCTCGCTCCTCGTATCTGCCCAAGAATCTGCCACCTTCGACGAAAAGGCGCATATCCCCTCCGCCTACAGCTATGTCCGCTACGGCGATATGCGCCTGAACCCTGAGCACCCACCACTCCTCAAAGACTTATCTGGCATTCCACTCCTCTTTCTCGATGTCACATTTCCAATCGATACCCCAGAATGGCAAACTGGTATTAATGAACAATGGGCGCTTGGCGACCTGTTTATGAACTGCACCCAACCAAGTATCGTCTGCAATGACAGTGAGGCTATCCTTTTCTGGGCGCGCCTCCCGATTACACTCATCGCCATTCTCCTCGGTATATTCCTCTTCCTCTGGGGACGGGAGCTTGGCGGCGTGTTAGCTGGCATCATCGCTGTTGCTCTCTTCACACTTGATCCCAACGTGATCGCGCACGGACACTATGTCACGACCGACATAGGTATTGCGGCGTTCCTCTTTTTCGCCTTTTACTTCTTCGTACGCTTTCTCAAACATCCGAGTTGGAAAAATGTTGCTTTGGCCGGTCTCACTCTCGGTCTCGCGGAACTCACCAAGTTTTCCGCCGTGCTCCTCTTCCCCATTTTTGGACTCTTCGCGCTCATCTACGCACTCACACAACACAAAACCGAGACGACTGATACAACAGAAACACCCCGGCGCCTCCATCAACTCTTCGAATATATTGGCAAATACGCTGCTATCGTCGGAATTTGTTTCGCACTCATTGGTCTCGTCTATGCCCTCAACACTTGGAACATGCCTGCCGAAAAAACCATCGCCAATGCCAATCTCGTCTTTAGTGGCGACAAACCAGCCAAAACCTTCGCGCGCGAAACTATAACGACTCTTGCGAACACGCCCGGACTCGCGCCTCTTGCGCACTATTTTCTCGGTGTCTTCATGGTCTTCTCGCGCGTCGCGGGAGGAAATACATTTTATTTCCTTGGCACGGTCTCCGATACCGCCTCACCATATTATTTTCCAGTTATCTTCGGTGTCAAAGAAACCCTTCCATTCCTCTTTCTCCTCCTCCTGACGCTTGCATATACCCTCTTCCGTATCGGGAAGTCACTCTACAAAAAACCGGCCTCCGCATGCTTCTCCGTCTTTTCCGCTTCTTTCCAAGCACACACGGCTCAATACCTCGCTAGTTTCTTTATTCTGTTCTATTCCTACATCAGCATCACTGGTAATCTCAACATCGGCTTCCGTCACCTCTTCCCAATTATGCCCTTCCTCTACCTCCTCATGGCCAAAACGGCCGTGGACTTCTACCAACGTAACGCCAAAGAACTCGGGTATATCCTTCGACCAATCGCCGCTCTTTTTTTTGCCGCGCTTTTCCTCATTCCGCTCTGTATCTATCCCAGTTATCTTTCCTATTATAATGCGCTCGTAGGCGGCCATACACGTGGCTATATGATTGCCACCGATTCCAATTATGATTGGGGACAGGATCTGAAACACCTGCGTGAATTTATCAATGAACATAACGCATGCGCCGAAACACCCGTCTTCGGTTGTCCCGAGAATCTCGCGAAGCTGCCAAAGATCGACACACTCAACCCGATTCACCTCGACTACTTCGGCGGTTCCAATCCAGCCCTCTACCTTGAAAAAAACTATACCACCTGGCATTCCGACAACACACCCGAACCAGGCTGGTACGCTATCTCCGCTGTCTTCTTTCAAGAAAGCATCTATAAAAATCCCGCCCCTGGAAAACACGGGTATGCCTGGCTCCGCGATCTCGGTCAAACCGCCCGCGCCGGTGATTCGATCTTTATCTTCTACGTGGACGAGAAAGACCTTCGTTGATCAACCTCCTTTCCTAACTTCAAGTCGCAGATAACACTGCCTCGCAATAATGGACATCGTTTCGTGAGTCACACTTATGGTGCCGTCTCACCATGTGGTACCGATCCATCGACAGAGACCGACGAGAACTCTTCCGACACATCCTCACGTAACCGATAAAACGCCTTACCCGGAATACGAAGGTCAACTGCAAGAAGTTCCGAGATACGTTCGCGAGGGACAGCCTTCTCTCGAACAACACGCAATGTGCTCAATGTCTGCTCAATCGGAACATTTGTGCCGATACGTATAGAGAATCCATTCTCTGTCTCTAAACGAAGTTCATCAGCATACTTCGATGGGATAAAAATATGTTCTCGTATGACAATATCTGTTCGCTCCTGAAAAGCCTGCTGCAAACCCTTCAAAAAAGTAACCAGTTCCGGCGTAACAACCGGATAGCCTTCCACTTCAGGTTTGCCAGTTTCGTCAACAAGAAACAATCGAGGAACACGAAGTTCACCCAAAGCCTCAAGCTGATTCTCAAGGAATCCTTCTTCGTTCACGAGCGAACACTGATTCTTGCTGATACACCAAAAGAGCAAATCGCCACGTTCCAACAAGGAAACAACAACGGTATCCGGAAATACCTTGGTTATGTTTACCTGACGGATCAGTGGAAAAGAGGTTCGCAAGCGCGTTTCAATATGGGAAACTGAAAGCATCATAAGATTTTCCCGTGGCAAAAAACGTCTTCGCTCATCCCTCATGGCCTCACGTACCACTTGTTCCACCTCATCGGATGTGAGTAAACCAGTGCCGAACACGACCACCCGAGTCGTCCCCAATGCTCCAGAAAAAAAGAGTTGGTATCCGAACACCCCAGCGAATACACCCCACAGAACCCAAAGCTGCCACGAATGAATACTCCATGCGTGACTTTCTTGCGATCGTATTTCTCGGTTGTTCCGTATTTTCGTACCACGAACAAACCATCGGCCAATTTTTCTCGGAAAAAGCACCGATGACTCATTGAATTTCCCTTTTTTATGAATACCGAACATCCGCCTCATGTGTTCAAATCTCAAATACTCAAAAATAATTTTTCCAGTTGAAGACGTGTGTGAGCCTGGGTACTACGTAATACTTTCTCAGTCAGAGACCCAGCCTCAAGGAAAAAGAAAATACGACAAATCTGGCTCTGATCTGATATTTCAAAAGCGCGATACCGCACACTGGGTATCCACCATCCCAATAAACGCAAAGCAAGAGCACTATCTTGAGCCATATCCTCCGCCAAACGCAATCGTTCGGCCAATGTACCTTGTGTCAAGACAAACAATCTTCCTAGCAATATGCGTGACTTCTCAAACTCCTCTGTATCACGCATCATCATCCGTATCACCCCCGGTCGGCCCAAAGAAAAAAGAAATGTGTTTTCCTGGCCAATCTCCCCGCAATCGTGCATCTCGCGCTCAGGCACACAAGAAAAATTAATACGCTGCACCCGCGAGCATACCGTCTCAAGTAGCATCGAAGCATCATGCGTCACCAAAATCAGAACCGAAGTCGCGTTAGGCTCTTCCAAGGTCTTGAGAAGTGCATTCTGCGCCCCGTGCGACAACTTATGCGCATCATCGATGATCAAGACGCGCTTCTTGCCCACCAATGGATATCGCGACAAAAAGACTAAAGATTCACGTACCGTCTCGACAGGAATACCTTTTTCTCGTGTCTTCCCCTTTTCAGTAATACGCTCCGGCACCAGCCAGGCAATATCTGGGTGCAACAGTTCATCCTCAGCTCGATCAAGAAACGCCTCGCCCTGACCAATCAGTTCCCACGCAAAACGTAATGCCACCACGCGCTTCCCCACGCTTTCTGGCCCCGCAAACAAAAACGATTGCGGGTGTTCCTCATAGGTGGACAACCGTATAAGACGATCTTGAATTGCCTGGTGACCAATAATGATCATACCCCATATGCTCTCATCCAATAATACGACGTATATTCTCAGAGAAAACCGCGCTCGAAAAAGGCGCAACTGAATCTTGAAGATCCGTAATCGAATACGATGTCATTTCTTTCTCTGAAAACCGTTTTACTGCTTCCGCGATAACTTCCGGTTTCTGTGAACGGAATACCTCTCCGGTCTCACCTACGCGTATAATTTCTTGAATTCCGCCATACTCATAAGCGATAACCGGTGTTCCAACCGCCAAGGCCTCAACCGCCACCATGCCAAAATCCTCTTCGGAAGGAAAAATAAGCGCACGCGCTTCACGATAATATCGCCGTAACCGCGCATCGCTCACCGGACCAACGCAAGTGATATTCTTCCCAGCCATCCGCCGCAACGCTGCTTCCTCAGAACCACTCCCAACGACAATCAAAGGAAATCCAAGTTTATTGAATGCCTCAATAACCGGCGTAATTTTCTTGGAACGAGTGAGACGTGACACGATAAGAAAGTGTGTGCGTTCTGCCTTCGATACTGGCTCTTCATGCGTTCCTTCATGCAAGGCCAAAGCAGGAGGATACACTACCGTCGATTCTTGACGATAATACTTGGAAACACGTTCGGCGGTAAAGCGAGAATTCGCAATCAAGATATCGGGACGTAAGGCTGCTTGGACATCCCAGATCCGAATATAGGAAAACCACCAGCGTGCCATAAAACGTGGCACAAACCAGGGCAATGTTTCATCGAGATAGGTCTCTCGCCCTTCCCAAGCATAACGCATCGGTGAGTGGAGATAAGCGATGTGCCGCGTGTGAAGACGTGTAACAATCCCTTTCGACCATGCTCCAGAAGAAGAAATCACGAGATCGAATTCGCGCAGATCCAGTGTCTCAATCGCTACCGGATAGAGCGGCAAAAGTAGCGGGTACCGTTTCCGAAGCCAGAGAGGCAAACACTGCACGAACGACGTCCGAATCTCGCGTCCCGGAAAAAAACGTTTCACCACCGTCTCATCTTTCAAGAGTGTATAAATCGGCGCATCAGGATACAGGGCAACTAATGCCTGCAACACCCGCTCCGCTCCGCCATAGGAAACGAGAAAATCGTGCACCAAAGCGACTTTTTTCGGTTGTGTGCGGTCTTGACTTTTATTCATTCCTATGATATTTTACACGGTTGTGCAATTTCGTACAACTCATTTTCGAGGAGACTCCTGTGTTGACGGAAAGAAGGTTATTTATCAGAACCTGTAGTACTCTTGCCACCTGCCTACTCATCTACTACAAAACGGATTCTTGAGAATGGGCGATGATAGCCTACCTCCCCATTCTCGGGATTTCACAAATTGCGCTCGCCGTCATGGCCATCGCCAAGAAACTCGGAGCTAACGACCAGTAGCACGGCAATTTCCCGGGCACAAGACGCCCAACCAAAGCGACTCATATTCTGGGTCGCTTTTTCTAGTATAGCATTTCTCAAGTCAGTATCAGACAGCACGCGCCACACCCCTTCCGCAATACTCTCTGCGCTCATCGGGTTCACGTACACCGCTCCTTCACCAGCCACTTCGGGGAGCGAAGAGACATCAGATGTCACCACAGGCACCCCCGATGCTTGCGCTTCGAGCACTGGAATTCCGAACCCCTCATACAGCGTTGGAAAAACAAAGGTATCCGCCTCACATAACAGTCGCCACTTTTCCTCTTCACTCACGTATCCTACTTCCTGAATGCCGATTACGGATGGGAGACTGCTGATTTTAGAGCGGATTTTTTCATAGCCATAGCCGGGTTTCCCTACGAGTACGAGTTCGTGTGGTATATGATATCGCTCCTTCAGAATTTGAAAAGCCTCAATAACTCGCACGATATTCTTCCGCTCTTCCAATCGCCCGATAAACAGGAGGTACGGCAATACTCGACTCTTGATTCTTAATACTTGATTTTTGATTCCTTGATTGTATCCCTCGGAAACCACCCGAATTTTTTCCTTCGGTACCCGATACAGTCTGACGACATCTCGCTTTGTATTTTCTGATACACACACCACTGTCTGTGCCCACTGACACGAACACCAAATGGAAAGACGCATATACCAACGTTCGTACCACGAATACCCCTCTGGACAGAACTCATACTCAAGCCCGTGGATAGTCACAACGGTCCGCTTCGGATGAATAAGCGGCACCGTATGCGCGGGAACAAAAAGTACGTCCGGCCGATGCAACAACATCTCAACCGACAAACGCCATTGCGTCCAAAAACGCGGTGCCCACAACCCGCGTATTTCCCATGTCGCTGGTAACATAAAATCAACACTCGGAAGTATATGCGTCAATCGGCCATGTTTCCAAATGTACTTTTTCCGGACATACAAAACCACCCGGTCATGCGAAAGTTCGGCACACAGGTGTTTGATCACCTGATAGCTATATTCTTCGATCCCCGTCCGCTTTGCTAAAAATGCCCGCGAAGCATCAATCCCAATCATCATAGACTTCAAGACTATTTTGCCAACACGATACTCCGTTTATACACTTCTAGATTCTCAAGAACGATACCCGTTCCTTTGACCACGCAAAACGCAGGGTTTTCCGCTACGTAACACGGTACACCAATTGTTTTCGCGATCAGCTGATCGAGATAGCGCAACTGTGCCGTACCGCCAGAAAGTACCATGCCTTTATCCATGATATCAGCCGCCAATTCCGGTGGAGTTTCCTGGAGCACTTGTTTAATAACATGAATAATTTCACGAAGTTCATCTTGGATGGCCTCTGTTACCTCGTTCGACGAAATATTCACTGTTTTCGGTAGCCCACCCATCAAATCTCGGCCGCTCACCTCCAAAAAATCCTCCTTGACTTGAGCGATAGCGGATCCGATTTTCATTTTCACCTCTTCTGCAGTCCGATCACCGATAGCAAGAGAATACTTACGCTTAATATAATCCGAAATGGCCTGATCGATACGGTTACCTCCCACCCGCGCGCTGTGCGAAGCGACTACGCCCCCGAGTGAGATAATAGCAATTTCCGAAGTTCCTCCACCGATATTAATAATCATATTTCCCTGAGCGGTATGAATTGGGATACCAGCTCCGATAGCCGCGAGAATCGGCTCTTTCACAACATAAGCCGCTTTCGCCCCTGCCTTCAGCGCAGCATCCACCACTGCTCGTCGTTCTGTGGAAGTGACACCGGCTGGAATCGACAATACGATTTCCGGTCGAAAAAAGCGGAAACGTCCCATTACCTTATTGATAAAATAACGAAGCATCGCCTCAGTCACTCGATAATCCGCAATCGCCCCGTCACGGAGCGGTTGTGATGCCACAATCGTATCCGGTGTTCGACCAAGCATCTCCTTCGCCTCGTTTCCCACGGCCAATACCTTATTTTCCACCACCGAAATCGCCACCACTGAAGGCTCGTTGATCATGACGCCTTTCCCTGGCACAAACACGAGTGTATTTGCCGTTCCCAAATCAATACCAATTTTTCTTATCAAAGCCATACTCTTCCAATATCTCGCAGCAAATATGAAGCCACACTCACCAAGACGCCGTTATATATAAATGAAACACTCGATTGTCACTCTACCGCATCTTCTAGCACCACAGATACACATGCCACCATGGATCCGACAAGCGTTTCCTCGCATGAACAACTCCGTACATTTTCAAAATAGGCACATGTGCCGCATGCTCCCCCATGCGAAAACGTATCACCGAGTTACCCGCCTAATAGCTGCACCTAATGCCTGCAAGCGCTCTTCAATATGTTCATATCCCCGATCAACCTGATAGATATCCTCAATGGTTGTCTTACCTTCTGCGCACAAAGCCGCAATGATGAGCGAAACGCCAGCGCGTAAATCATAGCTCTTAATCGTCGTACCACGCAATTTCGTTTTTCCGCGTATGATAACCTGATGCGGATTGAGCACCGTCGCCCGAGCTCCCATCTTTTCCAATTCTGGCACATAATTGAAACGCCCTTCGAAAATCGTATCAAAGATAAGTGTATCTCCCTCGACTTGCGTCGCCAGTACTCCAAACGGCGCCTGAACATCACTCGGTACGCCTGGATACGTACGTGTATCCAACTTAGCGATCGCATGCAATCGTATCCCTGGAACAACAGTAATCGCATCCGGTTCGATGACAAATTCCGCTCCAAACTCGCGCAATTTTTCAAGCACAATATCAAGATGCTCTGTTCGCGCATGTCGTACCGTAAGTGCACTCCCCGTTGCCACTCCCAAAATTAGAAAAGTGGCCGCTTCATTGGCGTCAGGAATCACTATATGCTCTGCTCCGTGTAAGACTGTTGCACCCGTAATAGTCAACACATGCGTACCCAATCCTTGGATATCCGCGCCCATCGCCACGAGAAAATGCCCAAGATCTTCAACATGTGGTTCGGCTGCCGCTATCTTAATGGTAGTCGTGCCCGGCATACCAGATGCCAACATCATGGCATTCTCTGTCGCGGTCACCGACATTTCTCGCAGCACAACTTCTCCAGACTTTCTTTGACTCGCGTCCAAGAGGTACTTCTTCTCCTCTTGCCGTATCGATACCCCCAATTTGTGAAGTGCATCAAAATGAGTCCCCACTGGTCGTGCGCCAATAACACACCCCCCCGGATGATAGAATGAAAAAGTATCAAAGCGCGCCGCGAGTGCGCCAAGCAAAAGAATGGATGAACGGATTTGTTTCACCTTCTCAATATCCATTTTCTCGGGGTCAATATGACGATTCGTAATAGCAATGGTGTGCTTGTCCCGCCATTCTATTCGCGCCCCCATACTCTCCAAGATTTCGAGCATGCGAAACACGTCCTCGATAAGAGGTAGATTAGAAAGCACGCAGGTCTCGGTTGTAAGGAGCGTGGCCGCTAATATCGGGGTTGTCGCATTCTTCGATCCTGAGACTGTGATTTCCCCTGATAAAGCCGTTCCGCCCTCAATTTCAAATACATCCATACAAAAGGGAGTATAATCCAAAATATCTCTCTCTTCAAGGAAAATATCCGCCTCAGCATAGTACAGGGGGAAGGAGTCACAGTCCAATAGGCTTCTCCTGGAAAACATGGGGTTGAAAGAATCAATTGGGTTCCATTTGCTCCATTGTGTCTTCCTTCGTATACTGAAGCCACAAAACCATAATACATTCGCCATATGTCACACCTCCCTACCCAAGTTACTGATCATCGATATACCGTCATCATGGCAGGCGGTGTCGGTACACGCCTCTGGCCGCTCTCACGCGTCACCAAACCCAAGCAATTCCAACCGTTCCTCTCGGATAAAACACTGATTCAAGAAACATTTGTCCGTGCAGAGACAACTGTCGCTCCCGAACACGTCTTTGTCTCTACCGGAAAGAAATATACTGAACTCGTGCAAAAGCAACTCCCATCCATTACCAAGAAACAACTCATCCTCGAACCACTCGCCAAAAACACTGCTCCTGCGCTCATTTATATCGCCGCTGTTCTTGCACATCGTGATCCCGAATCCATCATTGCCACTATCGCTTCCGATCATGCCATCGAAAACCCCGAGGAATTCACGCGCGCTATCAATCTTGCCTTTACTACTGCTGAATTACACCCTGACAGTCTTATCACTATCGGCATTAATCCGACCAAGCCCGATACGAATCTCGGCTATATACGCATGGGAGAAGAAGTCTCTACCACTGAGACCGATCGAGTCTTCCGTATTGAGAACTTCAAAGAAAAACCAGACCAGAAAACCGCCGAACAGTATCTGACATCCTGGGAATACCTCTGGAATGCCGGCTACTTCATTTTTCGAGCAGCGACAATGCGCGATTGGATAGCCACATACGCCCCGGAACTCCTTTCATTTTCCGATGCAATAATAACCGCACTCACAGAAAATACGCTCACCGAGGATGCACTCATCAAGCTTTTCACCTCTGTCGAAGCGATCCCTATCGACACCGTCTTGGCCGAACGCCTCCCTGTGGAAAAACGGTTTGTGATTCCAACGACACTACAGTGGAGCGATGTTGGTGGCTGGCATACCATGTATTCCTTCCTCGCCGAACATCATGCCACTAACCATGTCACCACAGGACCGCATATCGATTTCAACAGTAAGCATTGTTTCGTACACGGAGACAAACGGCTGATTGTCACTGCTGGCCTTCACGATATCGTCATTGTCGATACCGATGATGCGATTCTCATCGCCAAACGAGAAACGCTTGCACGTGATATGAAACAGATCATTGAGCAACTCCCGAAAGAAATACGCTAACCACCCCGCGCCGTACGCTCCAGAGATCACTGACAATCAGAACCGTCTCCACGGCAGGTATGGAATCAACCGAGGTTCACAGGCCTGTCGGCAAAGAACGAGTCAGCAGACTCATGAAATACGGCAGAGCAATCACCATACCAAAAAGCGGCAAGAATAATGCCAGAAGCGAGAGAATCAGAAACCACAAAAAGTACTTCCGCGTCTTTTCGATCGAAGCATACGCGGCGTCTATCTTCCGACCCAACTCGTCAATCTTCTGAATCAGTCGTTCTTCTTCCATAGTGTCACCTTATCAATTTAGACGTTAAAATCCAACCAATTGGACCTCTTCGCTTAACTGAACACCGAGCTCATCGCGCACTCGACGCTTCACAAAGCTAGAAAGTATAATCACGTCCTCAGCCGTAGCAGTACCGGTGTTGATGAGATAATTCGGATGTTGATCACTGATCTTGGCACCACCAATCTGTTTGCCGCGCAAACCGACATGATCAATAAGCCAGCCTGCCGGCAACTTATCATTCTTTGGTGCTTCCCCTGTATCTTTCTCAAATTCTGCACGTAACGATGGGTCCCGAACGACCGGATTGATAAAAAAAGATCCAGCACACTGAGCCGACTGAGTATGCTTAGACTCACGCAAAGCTATAATACGCTCCATCGCACTCCCAATAGTACCGCCGTCACCGGTCACCAGATCAATCTCCGCGGAAAGAATAATCAGTTCTTTATGGCTCTTGAAAAAACTCTGTCGATAACCAAAAGCGCACGCCTCCTGCAAGAGCTCCTCTACCATACCAGTCTCCCGATGAAAAATTTTGACCCGACGCACCAGACTCCCAATTTCTGTTCCAAAAGCTCCGGCATTACCGCGAATAGCACCGCCAAAACTCCCAGGAATCCCAGCGAGATTTTCCATACCTGAGAGAGCATATTGTCGCGCAGCCTCAGTGAGAAGTTGCAAACTCATACCAGCGCCTGCCTGTATCACCGTTCCGTGTACGACGATACCGCCATCAGAAATCCGAATCACGACACCACGAAACCCCTGATCTGAAAAAAGAATATTGGTTCCCCCACCCATCACAAAATAAGGAAGATTCCTTTGTGAGGCGAGCTCAATACCCTCAGCGATTTCCAATGGTCCCGAAGCTTCCACAAAAAAATCGGCTGGCCCTCCGATGCCAAAAGAAGTGTGACGAGACAACAGCTCTTGATTCTTGATGTGTAACATATAGTTCACTGAATTATACTCGAGTATTTTCCAATCGCGCGAGAGTGTGACTTACTTGCCAAACATCACCTGCACCCATAGAAATAATGACGTCATCCTTTCCCATCTGCCCACGCAGCATATCAATCAATGCTTGGCGTTCATGTACCACTTCGCTTTTTCCGGGCGAAAAGCGCTCCATAAGATCTACAATATCCTGTGAGCTTACCCCGCCTTGTTCCTCGCGCGCGCTACCGTAAATATCCAAGATATATACACGGTCAGCCTCCGAAAAACACTGTGCAAATTCATGTAACAGTGCCTTCGTGCGCGTGAAAGTATGCGGATGAAAAACAATCGTCAATGTTTTATGAGGAAACAATTCACGAAAAGCCCGTAAAGTAACCCTCACTTCCTCGGGGTGATGCGCGTAATCATCGTATAACAAGGCACCGTGCTGTTCCCCAATGTATTCAAATCGCCTCTCAGTACCCGAGAAACCCTCCAAAGCCATCGCGACACGAGACATATCTTGATGGAGCATATCGCACAAGGCTATTACTGCCGTGGCATTTTCCGCGTTATGCATACCAGCCAATTGAAGTGAATATTCTCTCCAAGACTCACCATTCCGCACCACGGAAAAATGTTGCAAAAGATCATTCTTTTGAAAAGAAGGGTGATTCACGATAGGGTCAGTTACCCTGTAGTCCACCCCGTCTACCCGCCCATATGTAACTTTACGACAACGTGCCGACCTGACAATACGAGCCACCGAAGCAAAATCACCACAAGACACCAATATCCCATGTGCCGGGATTCTGCTCACAAAATCAGTAAAAACCTGCTCATACGCCTGCTGATCGGAAAAGAAATCCGGATGATCAAAATCCGCACTCGTCAGAATGACCGCGAACGGCTGGTATTCTTTCAGTTTATTCTGGTATTCATCTGCCTCAAGTACGAAATACGGGCCCGTCCCCAACAACGCCCCACCCTGCCACGCCGCAATACGACTCCCAACGAGAGCTGTCGGCGATTCGCCCAGCTGTGCCAGCACGTGCGCTAAAAGTGCGCTGGTCGTGGTTTTACCATGCGTTCCCGAAACCGCCAATGTCAAATATGCATGGGTCAGCACGCCAACTGCTTCCGGGTAACTCAACACTGGACGTCCACTCTCCAAAATTGACCGTAATTCGATGTTCCGATCCGGAGTATATGACGTTGAATACAAAATAATGTCTGCATCCGTCGGAATGTTTTCCGGCGCAAAACCTTCCGACACATGTACCCCGAGCTGTTTCAAGATGCTATCGGTAAAAAACACTTCACTGGTATCTGATCCCGTTACCCGTTTGCCTTGATTCACCAAAATCTGCGCCAGCGCAGCCATACCGGCACCCTTGACACCGATCATGTGAACCCGCTGTGCAGTCATTAATCGAGATTTCTCCATAGCACACAAAACAATAACCCAAATTCAACCGACTCCATTCCTTATCTGACAAAATATCAGCTTGATATGTTGATATTATGGCATCAAATCAACCAACCCATCCACAATCCGCTCTGCTGCATCAGGATGATAGAATGACTTCAAACTTTCACCCATTTCAACACGCACCGCGTCATTCCTCAAGAGACTCTCCAGGCTCTCCAAGAAAAGATGCTCGCCGAGATTCGCTTCTTCCAAAACCAGAGCCCCTCCGGTGGCTGCAATATCATAAGCATTCTGTCGTTGCTCATCATTTGCGGCCATCGGAAGCGGTACCAAAATCACTGCCTTCCGATGAGCAGCAAGCTCAGCGATTGATCCGGCACCAGCCCGAGAGACCACGATGTCCGCTACGGCGAGAGCATCCCCCATTTCTTGTGCGCTCAAAAAACCTTTAGGATGATAGTGCCCATTCTCAATAGGTACACCAAGCTCAGTGGCAAGAGCGACCATGCCATCTAGATGATTCACTCCGGTCTGATGAATAACCTGCACTCCTTTCGTCAAAACCATTGGAAGTACCTTGAGCAGCGCTTTGTTGAGTCCTTGTGCTCCCTGACTTCCTCCGACTACAAAAACCGTTTTTTTATTTGGATCAAGACCAAAACGTTCCAGGCCACCCACACGTGAACCAGACATAATTTCCTCACGTACCGGATTTCCTGTCAACACTGTTTTCTGTGATGGAAAGAATATAGACGCACCCGGATAGGCGATGGCAATTTTCTGTACAAACCTTCCTAAGAAGATATTGGCTCGGCCAGCCACCGCATCAGAGTCATGAATCAATACCGGAATACCATAACAACGTGCCGCAAGTACCACTGGCACAGATGCAGCACCCCCTTTCGAAAAAACCACATCTGGCATAAACACCAACAGATGCCACAGAGCCTGAATGAAACCGAGAGGTAACTTAAAAAAGTCGAGATAATTCAAGAGCGAAAAATAACGACGCATTTTCCCAAAAAGTACTGGTTTGGTTGGAATATGTTCGCCGCCCATAGACGAGCTCTCAAGTACACCCCGAGCGCCAACATACAGGATCTCGATACCCTGCGGGTAACGAGTACGCAATACGCGAGCAACCGCAATCAACGGAAAAGTGTGTCCGCCAGAAATACCACCTGTAAGCACTACGCGCGGAAGTTGATTTACCATAAAAAAATTCTTACCTTCATTTCAGATTGACTCACACGGCGTAAAAAACCAACTCACCACTCGAGCCTCTCCCAATCCAGACATCTGACACCAAAACAGACATGCTCTTATCCTTTCAGTCTAGCTTGCTTTGAAATGTTCAACAAGATACCCACGGCCGTCATAAGTACTGCCAGTGATGTGCCACCATAACTGATGAATGGCAAAGGGATTCCCGTCAAGGGAATCAAGCCAGAAATCGCCATAGTATTGATCATTGCCTGGATAAAAATCCACGCCACGATACCCACGGCCACCAAGCGACCAAAAGCATCTGGTGCTAACCTTGCGATGTGCAATCCTCTCCATGCGACAAAAAGAAATAGAAATACGATAACAGCCTCTCCAATGAACCCTACCTCTTCGCCAATGACCGCGAAGACAGAGTCCGTCACCGGTTCAGGTAAATAGTTGAACTTCTGCCGACCTTCTCCGAATCCGACACCCCACCATCCTCCCGAGCCAAACGCCATGAGTGCTTGTTTTAACTGATATCCTGATCCAAGTGAATCATGATCCGGGTTGAGAAACACCAGAAAACGCTCCATGCGATACGGTGCAATTTGAATCAAAAACGCCAATACGCCGATACCACCCAATAAGGTAAAGAGAATATGCGCGATCTTTGCTCCAGAAACGAAAAAAATAATCAGTGCTATACAAAAAATCAAACCGAGGGTCCCTGTATCCGGCTGCTTGATAATGAGAAATCCAACCAATGAAAGAATAGCGATGAATGGTATGTAGCCCTCGAAAAAATCCGCATTGTGTCGTTCCTGTCGCCCACCGGAAAGCCAGGCTGCAAGATAGAGGATAATGGCCAGTTTCATGACCTCGGATGGCTGAAAAGAAAATGGCCCAATGACAATCCATCGAGCTGCTCCATAAACCGTCGTACCAACACCTGGTAAAAACACCAGAATCAGTAACAAGATAGCCAAAAAAAAGATGGGAACAACGAATTTGCGCAATACATGATAATCGATACGTGAAACAACAAAGAGTAAAACGAGCCCCACCGCAAAACCAACAGTCTGTTGCTTCAGGAAAAAGTACTCATCACCAAAACGGACCTTGCCATACGCCACACCGGCGCTTGCAATCGTCAAAAGCCCAATACCAAGCAAAGAAAAAATAGCCAACAAAAGCGGTCGATCACCCAAAGACGAAGATGTGACACGAGGCTCACCGGTCATATGTGATTCTGTATCGAAATGTCCTCGGAGGCGGCATCGCCGATTCGCTTTTTGCTCATTTTCCGTGACTGCTCCTGCCGCCAAGCGAGTATAGCCGCATGATTTCCCGAAAGTAATACTTCTGGTACACACCATTCACCAAAGCATTCCGGTTTCGTATACTGTGGATATTCGACTACTCCTGGTTCGGTATGCGATTCAATGACAGTGCTCTCATCATTTCCGAGTACACCCGGTAAAAGACGTACAACAGAATCAATCACAATCAGAGCCGGGAGCTCTCCTCCTGTCAATACGAAATCCCCAATAGAAATCTCTTCATCAATCAGATGTTCTGCCACCCGTTCATCCACTCCTTCATATCGCCCACACAACAGAATCAATCGCTCATACTGAGTCACAAGACGCCTGGCATCGGCTTGAGTAAACCGTTTCCCTTTGGCTGAAAACAGAATCGTCCGTGTGCGATCCGGCCTCACGGTGTCCACGTCTCCCATACGCAAAGCGGCGAGAGCCTCGTGAAATGGTTCTACCTTCATCACCATACCCGCCCCACCGCCATACGGGGTGTCATCAACAGTCTTGTGCCGATCATGAGTAAAATCACGCAGTTGATGTGTGACGATTTCAACACGCTGTGCTTCCAAGGCTCGTTTCACGATAGAGACCCCTACATACGAAGTAAAACTCTCCGGAAATAGAGAAAGGATATCAAAACGCATACATTGTCATTATTTACTACCGAATTAGCGAATCTGCTGCCGTGCCTCCTCAAGAGTTTCTTCAAATTCACCAACAAGTGGATGCGTCAATCGACGTTTCAAGATAGCCAAAACGGAACTATAAAACCAAAATGTCTCTTCCTTGCCCGCAGGGAAGCTTTTCCATACACCATCCCCCTGCTCCAAATAGCTATCCACAAGCGAGCGTAAATTATGAATCTTATCCGCCGCCGCAATCAGAAGTCCTTCCAAGGAATCATCCTGAAGTCGTTCCAAGTAACCTTCTTTTCGGGCCTTCCAATCCTTCCGGTGTAGATTTTGACTGTACGGAAAAAACTGGATTGCTCCCTCATGCTCACGGTCTTCGGTTACTTCTTTCACAATACGATAGACACGTTCACCGAATTCCTCCTGCATCCGCTCCGCCCCATAACTCGGGACATCTTCAAGAATATCGTGAAGTAATCCGGCACAAATCACATCCTCATCATCAGAATAATGTGCCAGAAGGAAAGCAACCGCAAACGGATGTACAATATAAGGAGCACCGCCAGCCTTACGCTTTTGATGTCGGTGGAGTTCGGCAGATCTGACAATCGCCTTTTCGATTTTCGGAGTTAACAACATAACGTACAAGTTCACTTATCAACCTCAAAGACTGCTTGCCAGACACACCGACCCCAGTCTACTATACACAGTATAACCCATCCACCTCAGAAATAGCTATGCAAAAAACAGTGGCTGTTATCGGCCTTGGTTATGTCGGATTACCCTTAGCTGTTCGGGCGGTTGAACGCGGGTATACTGTTATCGGCTTTGATACACAACCAGAAAAAATAGCCCTCCTCAATCAACACAAAAGCCCAATCGAAGACGCGTATCTCGAGACCATGCTCCCGCGCTTCCCTTTTGAAGCCACGTCCGATCCAAAACGTTTACGTCAAGCCAGTATTATCCTCATATGCGTCCCGACACCAGTCGATACCCTGTACATCCCCGATCTTGGTCCTGTCATTTCCGCCGCTACCCTTTCCGCGACATATCTGAAACCAGGCGCTCTGGTTATTCTCGAGTCTACTGTCAATCCCGGTGTTTCTGAAGAGATCGTTCGTCCAATATTTGAGAAGCACGGGCACTCGATCGGCAAGAACTGTTACCTCGCCCATTGCCCTGAACGTATCAATCCAGGTGACCCCGTATGGAATGTCACCAATATCCCGCGTGTCGTCGGGGCTTTCGAGGCTCGCGGTCTCAAACTCGCCCTCGAGTTTTACCGATCGATCGTCGATGGTGAAATTCGCCCCATGAAATCTATCCGAGAAGCAGAGGCTGTCAAAATCGTTGAAAATTCATTTCGTGATATCAATATCGCTTTTGTCAATGAGCTGGCTCGCTCTTTTGATGTGCTCGACATTGATGTCCGAGATGTCATCCAAGGCGCGGCCACCAAGCCATTTGCGTTTATGCCTCACTATCCATCTTGCGGAGTCGGTGGCCACTGTATTCCCGTTGATCCGTACTATCTGATCGAGCGAGCCAAACGTTCCGGATTCGATCATCGATTCCTCAAAATTGCCAGAGAAATCAATAACGCCATGCCAAGCTATTCGGTGGAACGACTCCAAGATCTCTTAAATGAGGCGCGTCTTCCTTTGAATGGCACAACTGTCGGTGTTCTCGGCCTCGCCTACAAAGCAAACATCGACGATGTACGCGAGTCTCCCGCCTTACGTATCATCAAAGAACTCACGCGCCACAAGGCCAAAGTGATTACCTACGACCCGCATCTTCCCAAACTCTCCACCGAAAAATCTCTCGCTGGTTTTCTAAAAAAAGCCGATGCGCTTATCCTCGCTACCGATCACCTCGTTTTCAAGGAACAGCTCACGCCCGCACTACTCAAACGACACCATATCCGGGCACTGGTCGATGGAAAGAACTGTCTCGACAAATCAGCATTTCGGAAAGCGAGAATCCGCTACGCCGGGATCGGACGATAATATTGTATGCCCCCGACTGACTCAGCCTGATCTAAGTGTTCAAACTGCTCACATGTTCTCACTGATTAAACACCTCCTCTGGCTCCTTCATATCGCGGCCATCGCATATTTCATCATGAAATATGCTGGTTACAGCATCAATTGGCACTACTTTGACACTCAAAAAGAAGCGTGTGAAACACGATTAGCGGAGTGCCGGCAGAGCCTCATCCGTACCGGTATCGATGGCATGAAGGAAACCTGCAATTGGGAATGCGCCGATATAAATCCACGCCTCCTGATCCAAAAAACGGCCCAACCGGATGCGTCTTCTCCCGCAAGTCCGCAATCTGACAGAACCGAATAAGCCATATCACATGCTACAATGGAGATATCCTAATCCTCTGAATTCCACATTATGAAACTCATCGTCAATATCCCCGCTTATAATGAAGAAGAGAAGATCGGAGAAACCATACAGCATATTCCTCGTCATTTTGACGGTATCGACACAGTACTCATCCAAGTGGTCGATGATGGTTCCTCTGATCGCACCGTAGCCGTAGCCAAAGAGGCCGGGGCCGACTTTGTTCTCCTGCATGGTATCAATCGACGGTTGGGAGTCATGTTCGCTACCGCTAGTGAAAACGCGCTTAAAGAAGGTGCCGATATCATGGTGAATATCGATGCAGACGGTCAATTCGATCCGAAAGAAATAACCAAGCTCATTCAACCTATTATCACCTATCAAGCTGACATGGTGATCGGGGATCGTTTTTCACACCTCACTGCCGCTAATATTCCCTGGGTCAAGGATTTTTTCAATCGCCTGGGTGCATCACTCGTTGGTTCTTTCCTGAACATCAAAACGAACGACCTGACCTGTGGGTTTCGGGCGCACAGCCGAGAAACACTCCTGCGTCTCAATAATCCGACTGGCTTCACCTATACTCAGGAAACCATCATCGATGCCATCGGCAAGAATCTCCGGGTCTTATGGGTACCAGTACAAGTCACGTACTTCGCTAACCGCCAATCGAAAATCGTGAAGAGCGTATACAGTTTCGTCAACAATAGTGCTCGCATTATTCTCAAGGCAGTGCGCGATGTACGCCCACTCAAATTCTTCGGTATCCCTGGAATCATACTCATTTGTATTTCAATCGGCCTCTTCCTGGTTTTTCTCTTCAATTATTTTCAAGATTTCAAGATCACTCCCTACCGAAATTATCTCCTCTCATCGCTCGCGACCTTTGTGATTGGACTCCAATTTCTCGTCTTCGCACTCATGGCCGATATGATTAAAACTCATCGACGCCTCACGGAAGATCTATTCTATCTCTTCAGAAAAGAAAAGTACCGAAAATAAAAACGACGCTCCGTGATCCACCACACGTAACACACTGAGAAAGAATCCCTTACATCACTCTATGAGAATCCTCTTTATCTCCCGCGCTTTCCCACCTATTACCGGCGGTATCGAAAACCAGAATGCTGCCCTTGCCAAATGGCTCCCTCAACTCACCGAAACGCGCCTCATCGCCAATCGTTCCGGAAAATCGGCTCTACCCTGGTTCCTCCCCTTCGTGTGCATACAAGCCAGTGTTCTCATGTTTCGCTCAGACGTGCTCCTTCTTGGCGACGGTGTACTGGCCATCGTCGGCGCTTTCATCAAGTTTCTTTTTCCTCACAAAACGGTCATATCCGTTCTACATGGCCTGGATATTACCTATCCCCTCCCACTATACCAACGTTTCTGGATACACGGTTTTTTGCGACGCCTCGATGGCTATCTTTGCGTGAGTACTCACACCAAGTCTCAGGCCATACAGCACGGTCTCTCCTCACATAAGTGCTTCGTCGTCCCAAACGGTATCGATGCGACTCACTTCGCCGGAACTCGTGACCGCGATCGACTCGAAACACTGCTCGGTCGCTCACTCGAGGGCAAGATTGTATTACTGACCATCGGGCGCTTGGCGAAGCGAAAAGGGGTTGCCTGGTTTATCACGAACGTCTTACCCCACCTCAACGGTAATATTCTCTATGCTGTTGCCGGAACCGGACCAGAAGAACTCACCATACACGAAGCCAAGGTAGCCGCCCATCTCGAAGAACGCGTGATTCTGTTGGGACGCGTCTCAGATGCCGACCTCCTGACACTTATCAACTCATCCGATATTTTTATCCAACCAAATATTCGTGTCCCCGGAGATATGGAGGGATTCTGTATCGCTGCCATTGAAGCTGGTGCGGCCGGGCTCCCGGTGGTTGCCTCAGATCTTGAGGGTCTCCGTGATGCGATCATACCTGGAAAAAACGGTTTTCTGGTCAAATCGGAACAGGCTGACAGCTTCATCCGCATTATCAATGAGCTTGCTGAAAATGACACCGAACGACGTATCTTCGGTGATCATGCGGCCCTCTTTGTCGAAAGTACTTTCCACTGGGATCGCATCGTCAAGCTTTTTGTCACAACAATCGAGAAAATAAATAAAAATCGTCACTCATGACCCCGATCATCCACGCCATCTTCTTCTTCGCAGGACTCACACTGATTACAGGTACCGGTTTCATGGTATGGTATTTTTGTTTTGCCTCAAAAAAAGATTCGCTCCTCATCGAGACATTGCTCTTCTCTTTCGTACTCGGCATTGGGTGCATTGATTTCCTAATGATCACACTGGGTACTTTCGGTATACCGCTGAGTGGTCCCGTACTCGTTTCCATTCTCGGACTCATCCTCACCATAGGCTGGCTCGCTCGTCGCAAAATAGGTTCGAATCACTCTTCCCGCGCATCACACTGTCTTCCACTGACACATGCCAAGCCAGAACGAATACTCTTCCTGGTGCTTTTCGCACTAACGCTCCTCATGAAGACAATATACCTCTCCGACGCCATCGTCCCGACCGCCACCGATCTCGGGCACCACCTGTACTGGGTCAAAACTATTACCGAAACGCATGCATTGCCCCTGTACCAGGAACGCAACATCATCGATCAATCCGGCAACATCTACCTGACTGAACCAGCTCCCATAGCTGACTTCATTATCGGCGAACACCTCCCGTTCGCCGCTCTCGCTTTACTCACCACCGCAGATCTTCTGTCAGCCTTTCCTATTGTCTTTCTCTTGCTCATCAATATCGCAAGTCTCTTCGCGCTGGTTGTGCTCGCCTACCGACTCGTCAAAGGATCATCTCTCGTCCGATTCATCCGTCCAGAACTGGCCGCACTCTCTGCTCTTTTCCTCTTCGGCCCTCTCTATACACTCGCTTCGCCCCAAGCAAAATTTGTATCCGGTGGTGTGATTGGTAATGTATTCGGCAACCTCTTCCTCCCACTCATTCTCCTGCTTTTCCTCAGAGCTTTTCAAGAAAAAGATGATCGGCTCCTCGGGTTCGGCTTTCTGCTGACGTTCACCCTTGCATATACGCATCATCTCTCCATGCTGATCCTCCTCTATATCCTGGCTGGCAGCACACTGATTCTCATAGTGAGCTACCGAGGCCATCTCAAAAACCTCCTCTTGAAGATAAACGGGCTCATTTTTAAACCGATACCCCTAACGGTCGCATTTCTCTCAATCGGCTTCTTTCTCGTCATCGCCATGCCCACGTATATCGAAACTCACGCTATCGATACCGCTATTGGCACCCCTACCAAATCCACCCGAACCGGTCTTTCCATCAACCAGATCATCGAAACGGCTGGAGAGGCTCGTTTCGCACTTGGCCTCGCTGGACTATTTTTGGTTCTGATTTCGCTTCGTCGTTCTTTGGCTGCCAGTCTCCTGCTCGGCTGGACCGTCACCCTCTTCCTGATGTCATTCCGTCCCCATTGGCTTTTTCTTGATATCCCTTCCAATCGCATCGGGACATATTTCGTTTTCCCAATCGGTATTGCTGCTGCTATCGGTTTAGCCTGGTTCATCACTATTTCCTACAAAAAACATGCTTCGCTGCCCACGCTCTTTCTCCTGTGTACCATTTTCACCTTCTCGATCGCGTCAGGTTTATTCGATAATGGTCAAAGACTCTTAACTACCCCTAAATCAACAGAAGCGGTCGAAACATTCGCTGCCTCCCGCTTTCTCGCTCAACACGTCACACACGATGACATCATCTTAAAAGATCACAACTATCTCACAGCCGACACTTGGATGAAGCATTTCTTCCTCCGTGACTACTCATTCCCTCTCTCCCGAGGGTACTTTAGTCGTTATGAAAATACTGACCGAGAACGCTGCACCCTCGACATGATTGCTATCCCAAATACACCACGAGCAGAAGCGTGCTTCGCAGGGACCGGTGTCAACTATCTCGTAGTCAACCCCCGGTTTGATGCGCCGCAATTTGAAAAGTCTCCCCAATTCTCGCGGGTCTATGCTTCCGATAAAATACACGTGTATGTCCGCTAATACCTTTCTCGGACGATACTTATCCGCCTGCATTCTCACAGGTCTCCTCTTTGTGACATCCGTTTTCCTGTTTATGAAAAATGACCGCGAGCTCGACCCTGACTACCGTAAGAGCTGGTGGACACTCGCTTTCGAAGCACCTGATACCCAAAACGATATGCGCTTTATCATCACCAATCACACTGATCTCGATACTTTTTCGTATATTATTACGAACACCACTGAAACTCTCGAAGCCGCCACTGTGACCGTCCCGCGCGGCACGGCACGATCCATCGAGCCCACTTATCCAATATTAGCATCCGACTCCACGGGACCTCCCGCAAAAAAAGAGGTGCGGGTCTGGCCAGTCGCCACACCACACCATATTTTTTCCATCTATCGACAGGAATAACAAAAACCCCGGAGCATTTCACTCCGGAGAACAAATCAAATAAAGTACACCATAAGGGCATAATATACGCCTGTAGGGAAACGCAACAATACCATTTAGCGCGTCAAACCCTCTCTAAAACACGTGTCGGAAACCCGAATCACAGAACAATACAGGTTCGAGCCGGGTATTATTTCGCGCCCAGTGTTCGTATCCGAAGACCATCGGTCGTCCGAACATTCTGTGTATGTAGAGATACATAAATACTCATCGACACATAACACATAACGGCTGTTCGCTCCCTGTTACACGACTTATTCCCGAGCGAACGCACATAGGTAATTCGCAGAACCACACTTCCCTTCCTAGAACACAAACAAATATGTCAAAGAACCACCTCAGAAACGGCACGAACTCTGGCCAGTCTTCCCGGGGAAACATCAGAATAAGAGAAGGTCTTGACCTTTCAGTGACACGAATCATATGACCCATATCGACCATGATCCTCCGTGGGAAAATACGCCGGTCTCGACTATTCACTCTTCTGTGTGCTTTTCGGTATCCAGAAAACGTAATATATCCAATGATTCCGAATAACACAGAAACGATACCCAAAACAGCAGCAGATTGCGACACAAAATTCAACATGGTTTTCCCTCCCGAACAAGGTATTGTCTGTCAAAAAACTCGTCACTCACGGATATCCAGAGGCATGACTGACTACTATAGCAGAAAATATAATTCCGTCAATCATACCCCCTGTCTTCTCCGGTATGGTATACTGGCGATATCGTACTAATCCAAACGCTATGCATACTCAGATTTTCAAAGCCTACGATATCCGAGGTATCTATGGGACAGATATCAACGAACAAGACGCGTACGCTATCGGGCGCGCCACAGTTGATTTTCTCGCCTGTAAACGACTCGCTGTCGGACGTGATGCTCGCGACTCATCTCCGATATTGTTTGAAAACTTCACGCGCGGTGCCATGGAGGCCGGTGCCGATGTGTTCGACCTGGGCGTGATCACTACTCCTATGGTGTATTTCGCAGCTGGCCAACTTGATATCGATGCGGCGGTCGCCATCACTGCCTCGCACAATCCTCCCGAATACAATGGCATGAAGATCTGTCTGCGCGGCGCTGTCCCTGTCGGCGTAAATTCTGGATTGACTGATATACGTGATATTGCGCTCTCTGGAAAATTCAAAACAGGAGACATGACTGGTACGCTCGTACCGAAAGATATCAAATCAGCATATTATGATCACTTTGCCTCCTTCGCTGAATTCCAAAAACGACATTTCTCCCTTGTCATCGACACCGCCAATGCGATGGGTATCCTCGAACTCCCAATTTACGAACGGTTCGCCGAGACACTCACCATAACACGACTCTACGATGACCTCACCCATCCCTTCTCTGCTCATGAAGCCAACCCGCTCAAACTTGAAACACTTGACGAACTCCGTAAAACCGTCACTCGTGTCAACGCCGATCTCGGCATCGCGTATGACGGAGATGCCGACCGTATCGGTTTCGTCGACGAAAAAGGAGATATAATCCCGATGGATTTAGTGACGGCTCTGCTCGCCAAAGAAGTGCTCAAGAAAAAACCAGGGAGTACGATTCTCTACGATCTCCGATCTTCTCGGTCAGTCAAAGAATTCATCGAAGAAAACGGCGGTGTCGCTCTCGAATGCCGTGTCGGGCACGCCTTCATCAAACGACAGATGCGTGAAACCGGAGCGATCTTTGCGGGTGAGCTTTCCGGGCACTACTATTTTGAAGAAAACTCCCTTGCCGAAGCCGGTACGCTCCCTGCACTCCTTTTCCTCAACCTTATGACAGAAACTGGCCAGCCCATTTCTGCGCTCGTAGCTGAAACAAAACGCTACTGCCATTCCGGAGAAATCAACAGCGAGGTGAAAGATAAAGATGCCGTCCTTGATGCCCTCCGCGCCCGCTATGCCGATGGCACACAACATGAACTCGATGGCCTCAAAGTAGACTATCCTGATTGGTGGTTCAATGTGCGTCCATCCAATACCGAACCGTTATTACGACTGAATCTCGAAGCCGCCACACTCGAGCAAATGACAATCAAGCGCGATGAACTCCTTGCTCTCATCCGCGCATAAAACACACCTTCACCATACTCTTGCCAAAAAAATTCCGAGTGCTATACTGGATCGTAAGCGTATGGTACGACAGAAAATAAGAGTGGGGAACAGGAAGCACCAAAAGTATGGGGTCTTTCATGTTCCTTCTGAAACTGTTTCCTCTTAATCCCGAAAGTATCGGGATTTTTTTCTGCCATCTTTGTCCCAACGCTCGATATACGTTCTTTACCAATTCGAAAAGGAGAAAAGTATTATGCAAACTCTGCACGATCTCTTTGATGGATTTGAGACAGAGACACTCGCACTGATTGCCGAAACGGCTACTCCGCCAAAAATCTGGTACGAAAGTTCCTTGGCATGATCCAACATCCGACCGGCTCACCATTCTGCTCGGAAACAATCATCATCGAAGTGTCACACATCATCATGTATTCTCTAGAGTTGAGGTGATTTTGCTGAATTATCCGCAAGAGCATGAAGATCCATTCACCGGCATGACCATTGGTCAAAAAAGTCATCGTCGTTTCCCCTTTCGGCGGTATCTCACAGCTCGTTGCCACACTGTATCAGCAAGAACATCAGGGTCACTACGAAAACTATCGGGAGCGGCACAACACAAAACGTATTCTCACAACGGCCGCCTGGATATTCGCGAACATACTCAAACAGCAACAAAACAGTCGACTCACTTCCGACTATCTCCGGCCGATCACTCAAGTGCTCGCCACCGAACCCGGTCTCGCTGTGCATATCCCGTTGTAACCCTGCAACCCGCTACTCTCGAAAGGAGACGTCATGACCATCCCAACCACCAAACTATGCCCGCTCGTAGCGGATAAAAAAGGCCTCACAGATACAGACCGCGAGTGTCACGTTCCTCGCACTCAAGCACGCTTCGAACGGACATTTCCTGATACGCCTTGTTACGGCACGACATCCGATCCGTCGTGCCAACCGTGTCGAAACTTTCCCTGGTACGCAGCGCACGAAGTCTGTCGAGTACAACTCATCAGTATCCGAGAAGTTTCCGGCAAAAAATTGCTCCCAGTGTAATAAAAAACAACCTTCCAAGTAATACGCTTCTCCTGTTTCCCCTTCCGAGACCATCAACGTGTGGCCTCGTTTTCTTTTGCCTCCTGCCACGCCTGGTAACCACCCGTCAGATTTTCGGTTTCGATACCGGCCATTGCACAGAGTGCCTGCGCCTGACTTGATCGCCCGCCTGAACGACACGACACGATGATACGGGTATGCGCAAGCTGCGTCCCCGCCGTTTCCAAAAAATCCGTACACCGTTTCCGTATTTCTTCTTTCGACAATACTCGGATGATACTCAGTGGTAAATTCACCAAGTACCGAGTCCTCTCGGATAAAAGCGGCGCATCTCTTACTTCGTCCACTTCACGTACATCGACAATCAAGACCTTTGCTTGACCAGCCGACAACAGATCCTTAAGATCTCCTACCAATATTTTTTTCATAATACACGTATCCTCACTCTTATCTCGTCAAAAACACCAAAAAACTCTCTCCATAGAGAGGGATACTGTTACCGTCTCTGCCTATAGAATCAACGAAGAAAGAGCCCCTACGCCGCTTTCTTCTCCTCACCAGTCTTAAGCCACTCCTTATTTTCTGGGATTTCGTCCTCTCCTCGAACACCAAACTGTATCACGTTTGACACTTCCTCTGGCACCTCCTCTTCAGCTACTTCGACTACGGCTCTCCCTTCTGTGGATACCTGCTCCGGCGCCTCATCTGCTATACCCTCTATTCGTATCTCTTCCACCTCCTCGACCTGGATATCCTTCGTCGGAACCTTCTCATCGTTGAAACTCAAAACATTCGTTTCGAATGTGGCCATACACGTTTACCTCTTACTAATTAAACATACTCATTAAACACGCGGAAACCCTACACGCTCTCGCACGGTCTGCATTTTAGCGGTCGCTAACACTCGCGCTCTCCGTGCCCCCTCAGTCAATACCTCACGTGCCACCTCATCCGTAACACCCGACAACCGTTTCTGAAACGGCGACAGAAACTCGATGAGCGCCTCTGCCAAATCCGTCTTGAATACGCCGTATCCCCTACCAACATATTCAGCCGCTACCGATTCCGGTGCCTTGTTTGAAAAAAGCGCAAAAATATTGAGGAGATTTTTTAAAGCCGGCTTGTCAGCACGATACACGATCTCATTCCCCGAATCAGTCAGTGCTTTCTTGATCTTCCTCCGAATCGTATCAGCATCATCGGTCAAGGCAATATAATTATACTCACTTTTCGCTGATTTTGACATTTTCTTACTCGGATCATCTAAACCCATAATCAGTTGTCCTTCCACTGAAATCTTTCCCTCTGGTACCACGAATGTCTCTCCGAAACGCTCATTGAAACGACGGGCCAAGGTCCGCGCTAACTCGATATGCTGCAACTGGTCCTTCCCTACTGGCACTATTGCCGTATCATACAGTAAAATATCTGCCGCCATCAGAACGGGATAATCAAACAGGCCAACGCTCGTGGTCTCCTGTCCGCCCTTTGCTGACTTGTCTTTGAACTGGGTCATTTTTTCCAAATCACCCATACGCGCGATGGTATTCAATATCCACATGAGTTCGGTATGCTCAGGCACCTGTGACTGGATAAAAAGCGTACATTTCTTCGGATCGATACCGGCCGCCAAATACATTTTCGCAACCTCCAGTGTCTTACGATGCAGCACGATCGGGTCCTGTGGCACTGTAATAGCATGCTGATCAACAATGCAAAATATCGCTTCATATTCCTCCTGAAGCGACAGCCACTGCGCAATCGCCCCCAAGTAATTGCCGATATGCAAAGTCCCTGATGGCTGCATGCCCGAAAATAAGCGCTGTTTCATATCTCTTTAGCCATTATCCTTTTTCCTATTGTAGCAAGCGCACCCAGGTAAAGCAAAAAACTCTCAAAATGAGAGTCTTTTGCTGCCGTATCGCGCGCCTACGAAATATTACACTTCCGTCACGACTGGCAACACCATGGGTCGACGTTCAGTCTTCGTGAAAAGAAACTGACCAATCTGATCCTGAATCTGATTGCGTACATTCTCCCAATCAAGCTGCATCCCGACAGCAGTATTCTTCTTGATGATGTCTTGCACTTTTCGTTTGGTTTCATTCACCAAGTCGAAATTCTCCTTCACGTGGATGAAGCCGCGCGAGATGATCTGAATATTCCCGAGTACTTTCTTGCTTTTGTTCTCAATCACCACAATGATCACGACCATGCCGTCCTCTGAAAGCATTTGACGATCACGCAATACGACGTGCCCAATATCCCCGATACCAAGTCCGTCCACGAACACATAATTTGTATCCGCTTTCTCCTTGAGAATAGACGGATGAACTGCTCGATCCCGAGGAACTTCGAGAATATGCCCATTATCGAGTACGAACACATTTTTTTCTGGATATCCGACCTTATACGCGATCTTAGCCGCCTCCTTCAGGAAGTAGTGATTGGCATACACCGGCATCACATAATCCGCTTTGGCCGCCCGGAGGATCTGCTCGATTTCCCAGATGGTACCATGTCCACTGATATGGATTTCCATGATATCGCTATGAATGACATGGTCACACTTCCGATACAGATTGTCTTTCAATCGCTGCACTGTCCGCTCATTGCCTGGAATCACCGAGGAAGAAAACAGAATCGTGTCATTTTTCTGAAGTTTGATGAAACGGTGGTTGTCTGTCACGATACGAGTCAGAGCCGCATTCGATTCGCCCTG
>CAYRWQ010000005.1:0-6897 GCA_964428075.1 uncultured Bdellovibrionales bacterium | reverse complement strand
GCGATACCCATCGAATCCATAATGGAATGCTCAACCTCAAAGAAACGAGCCTCAAACGCGCCCAATCGTAAACGGTCATCCAAAGAATTCACGCGGATAGTCTTCAGATATTTCGTATCGCCTTTATACTGATCTTCGATTTTTCTCTTAATCAAAGCGAGTGTAAAGTCTCGTGAAATAATCGTCGGATACTTCAACTGCTTCAGTAGTATCGGGGCGGCCCCAATATGATCAAGATGTCCATGGGTAAACAGTACACCTCGGATTTTGTGTTCTTTTCCCTTCAAATAATCAACATTCGGCACAATATAATCGATACCAGGCATGTCTTCTTCCGGAAACTGAACACCCATATCGATAATGACGATGTCATCGCCATACTCAAACACGGTCATATTGCGTCCAACTTCTTCCTGACCACCAAGTGGGATAATGCGCAATCGGTCAGCGCCAATCGCTGAAACGTTACCCCCTTCACGTTTCTTCATGAACTGCGGTTCGGGATTGCGAAATCCACGTCCCCCTGAACGACGTCCTGCTGACTTCGCGCCAACCCGTTGTTTACTCATTTTCTGTCCCGGAGACTGCGGTTTCACATTCGCATTACCATTGTTATTCGGACGTGACACAGCGTGAGGAGATACCTTCACTCCATCCCGATCCACTCTCGGCCTCATTGGTACGGCATGATAAGCACGGGATGGACGAGGCGTTGGCATAGATTTTGACTGACTGCTAGTTGCGCCGCGCGGCTGTTGCCGTTCCCGACCCGACTCACGGCTTGACTGCTCACGCGCGACAATACCTTCAAAAGACCCAATGGGACGGGATACTTCCTTTGACGCAGGTCGATCAGCACGCTGAAAACCTTCTGACTGCTTCGAAGCGCCGCCATGAAACGACGCGCCACGCGAAACAAATTTTTGTCCGCGATTGATTGGGGTACTTAGTACCATAACTCTTAATTTATGCGTGATGCCTTTTCTTCAGGATATACCCAAAAAAATCAGTCACACGAAGTAAAAAGATTATAACTTACATAAAAAAGGATTGTGGAAAATTCATAAGAATATCCTTCTCTTTTCTTGTGCCGGGGGGGAGAGTCGAACTCCCACAAGGTTGCCCTCGCAGCGCTCTGAACGCTGTGTGTCTACCAATTCCACCACCTCGGCAAATCAGGAAACTCCTGATTTTGATCAAAACACGAACTTGACGACTCAAAATTCTTGGACCAAAGACCGAACATCCCGCGCCATTTCGTTCCTTATAACATTTTTTTTAATTGCTCTACCATATCGACCGGAGTAGGATTTTGGCCATACTCTAAAGCAAGGTAATACGATGCAAAATCAGCGATCAAAATAGAGCCGAACATCTTCTCAAACGCGCTGGTTCCTTCCATATCGATCATTTCCACGGATACTCCCTTCTCACGTAACAAGTCTGCTGTCACACCAAAACGCTTTATATCCTGAGGGAAATCATCTGGATCCCGAAGCATAATGACAGTGAACTTAGCTTGCGGGAGAGTGAAACCAACCATTTCGTTGTGATTCAATTCCGGAAAAAAGTTCCAAAAAGCCGGGGTTTTCGCATTCTCATTCATCTTGATCTTCCAGATCATGGCAACGCTCTTGTAACGCACAGAGCTATAAATCACCGGCGTACTTCCAACAAGTTTTTGGGCAAGAGCACGTCCTTTCTCCTCATAAGACTGAAGTTTCTCTCTCAGCCTTTCGGTATCACGTGCGATATCGCCTCTCGTATCCGGGACAAGATTCTGATTGACCAATACCTGATACATCGCGCCAAAGAAATAGCCCGTGCCGACTCGTGGCTGAAAGCCTACCACAGGCATCGGCATCTTCACATGCGGAATGCCATGCTCATGACACAATGCTTCAAGTTTGCCACCACTCGAAAACCCGACACAAGCCAGATGTTTGGCAATCGCTTCCTCAAAAGCCGCTATCGTCTCCTCGGTATTCCCCGAGTACGAGCAAATAAAATTGAGACACTCGTCGAAACTTTCGTAAGGCAATCCATAAAAGCGATTTTGAAAAATAGCCACCCGTTTCCCGGTTAATTTCTTTTGATGGCTTAAGTCGCTCAAATAGACACGGAAGAGATTGCCTGGTAAGGCAGATCCTCCCATACCCGAAATCATGATTGACTTGAAAGTTCCCGGGACATGGATACCTTCAGCGATTTTAAATCCTAGCACGAATTGACCAGGACTGTCAAGTATCATCTGTCGAAAATCGTACGTATCAAGTGGGTGAGTCATACAAATCACACCATTAATGATTACCCTGCTCACTATTGTAGCGCAATGGCGTGTTTCGGTATAGTGATCTGAAAAGAGTAACGTGTTAGAGAGCTTCTATTTCCACACACGCTGTGTTTTGACATACCACTGGCGCACATCGCCAAAACGATCATACGAAGCATTCATCAGCTCGATCCCCATGCCCTGTACGCTGCCATCTGTCACATACAGATATGCCGGACTAAAGAGAAACAAGGCGGGCATTTCAGACAAATAAATGGTCTGAAACGAACGATACAGTTCGTGTCGTTGTGCTGTATCCAAAGTTTCTCGAGCCAAAGCAAGCGCATCATCCGCCGCGGTATTATCGAACAATGAAAGATTTAATCCTGATTCACGTTTTTGACTCGAATGCCAAAAAGAATACGGGTCTTGATCAAGCATCGGCTGTGCTCCATACAACAATGATTCGTATGCGCGAGTTTGCACAGCAGTACGTTGAAGTTCCCCCGGACTCATCACCACTGTTTCCAACGAAACTCCAAGAGCCTGCCACTGTAACTTGAGAATATCTGACGCAGCCACTAATTCTGGCCAGTCAGGTACAATCATATTGATATGTAATTTGACATCTCCCTTTTCGCGCACTCCCTCTGCATTCCTCGTCCAGCCCTTCTCATCCAAAAGACGATTAGCACCATCCTGATCGAAAACCGGCCAAGCAAGATCACTCGCATACTCATCCATGAATGGTAAAAATGGTCCGGACACTGCCGTCCCTCTGTTTCCAAACAATGTCTGTAGTATCGCCTGTCGATCCGTCCCTTGATTGAGTGCTATGCGAACTTCATCAAACGCCAGAGGCACACTCTCCGTCTGATTAAAAAACACAGCAAATACACGTGGTATCTGTATCTCCCGAATAGTTGTGCTCTTCCGTGTGTTCAGGCGCGAGAGTTTATCAGCAGAAATACCCTGCATACCTGATACCTCTTTTCGGAGATACGCATCAACCAAAGAATCTTCGTCAGGGTAAAAATGAAAAATCAACCGAGTGATATACGGTTCCCCGTCCATAAATCTCTCAAAAGCGTTCAGCTTATATTCAAGAATATTGCCGACAGAATCACGCGTGACACCAATATACCGATATGGGCCGGAACCGACCGGAGCTAAGTTATAGTCAACTAACAAGAAATGATCAGCGCTAATTTCAGACCAGATATGCTTCGGAAGAATTCCAACCGTCAAATTTTCCAGAAAACCAAAATAAGGTTTCCGCAAACTAAAAACGACAGTGTACCGATCATCCACACGTATATCTACCGTTTGCCAATTCTTCCTAAGAGGACTCTTATTGGCAGGGTTCTGTATCGCCTGAACTGTAAAGGCGACATCCTCCGCCGTCACTTCAGTATCATCATGAAAAAAAATTCCTTGTTTCAATTTGATCGTATACACCTTACCATCCGAAGAGACTTCTGAAGACTCTGCCATTTCTGGCTTGAGTTTCCCTTGCGTGTCATATCCGTACAGACCCAAAAAAACTAACTGAACCAAATCCGCATCCGCATCACTCGTCTGAGAAAGAATCGGGTTGATATACCGAGGCTGACCAGAAACACCCTCCGTGTACTGTCCACCACTCTCCGGCATTTCATGAGTGTTCAAAATAAAAAGTGCGCCTAACCAATACAACGTCGCTACGCCAGAAAGCAACAACACGCTCACAATAAGCGTCTTTTCCCAAAAACCCAACGCTCGAAACAATCTGACAACGCCCTGACGGAATAACTTGTGGATGTGCGTAAAAAATGAAATACTCGTAGTCTTACCGATTAAGAATACCCCCTCTCCGGCTCATCAGAGACTGGTTCCGGATGCATAGTAAACATTCAAAGCAGCCACGCAAAGAAACGCTGCCCCAAGTACTATCGTGGCATAAAACAAAAATTTCTCAATACCCCGTTTCGTATAGTATCCTCCGAAATCAGACCCAAATGCGGATCCGAGCCCCGAACCTCGATTCTGGAGCAATATGGATACAACCAAAAAAATGGCTATAACCGCCTGAATAATGAGCAAATATCTCATAAAAAAGCCTTCTTAAAGCTCTATGGAGGATACCAAAAAAAGGACATGTCGTCAACCGGAAATAGTCTGTGACGAGTCCTGTTTCACTGCATTCACCAGTCCGCACGAACAAAAAACAGAGCTCTCATACCAACATAAACCTGACACGTATTTCCCTACCGATCGAGAAGATTCCGTTCCAACGAAATACCTCCATCAACTAGATCGCGCCGATGACGATATACGCTTTGCAACAATCCAATTATGACGCAAAAAGCAAGAAGCGAACTCCCCCCGTATGAGAGAAATGGTGCTGGCAATCCAGTAACAGGCAAAACTCCGATATTCATGCCCACATTGATGGCTATGTGCGTCACAAATAGAATGAAAGCGCCAACCGATAGAAGATACCCAGCATTATCGCTAGCAAACTCGGCAATACGGCGAATCCGGTACAGTATCACCCCATATAATACCAGTACCAGCCACGCACCAACCAATCCAAGCTCCTCTGCCACAACAGCATAAATAAAGTCCGTATGTCGCTCAGGCAGAAAGGCAAGTTGGGACTGCGACCCATGTCCAAGACCCTTACCAAAAATTCCCCCAGCACCAACCGCCACCATAGATTGCATAACATTATAACCGCTCCCTTTCGGATCACGTTCGGGGTACAGGAAGGTATTAATACGATCCTTCTGGTACGGCGCCAAAAGAAACCATGTTGCGATCACCAAAAAACTCCCGAGAATAGAGAGGGTGAGCACATGCGAAAAACGCAACCCAGCCACCACAATCATGCCGATCCAAATAGCCACCAGTACCAGGCTTGAACCAAGATCCGGCTGTTTCAAAACAAGTACAATCATCACAACCGACAAAAACAAAGAAGCGATGATTCGAGTCCACTCTCCGAGTTCGGTCGTTTTTTTTCTAATGAAGCCCGAAAGAAACAAAATAAGCACTACTTTCGCAAATTCAACCGGCTGCACCTGAAAAATACCTAGAGAAAGCCATCCAGCCGTCCCGTGCACCGTGGACCCAAAAAGGAGCAGAATCGTCAAAATACCCAGTGTCGTAAAATAGAGCAATGTACTCGCCCGCTCAATATGCCGATAATCCAAAAAGGCTACAAAAAACATCACACAGATACCGAACACTGAAAATATCGCCTGCTTAAAGAAATAACTCGTTCCACCAACAGGAGAAAGACTCGAAAGGAGCAGCAAACTGACTCCCACCAACAAAAATACCGCGAAGAAAAGCACCCAATCAAATTGCAAGAAAGGTCGAGACATCTAGGAAAGTAAACGGGTGAAATAAACGAGAAACACGAGGATACTCACGATCCCAAATACACCAAGGAATCTTGAGGATGAAGAAACTGGCCGACCACTGAATGGTTCAGCGGAGTGCGCCAAGAGTGCTGGAATAAGACAAAAGATCGCTGGAATACCAAACATCACACACATAAACACAACCAAGAACAGGGCGCTCACCCCGGTACCAAAAAATATCAACACCAATGCCGACCCGATGGAACCGAGAAGCAGAAAAGCCGCAGCACTCAAATACAGAAATTTCTTTCGACTCATATGATTAGAATGGTGTAGTCGGTGAATACTGTCTCAAAAAATTCTCTGCATGGTACACATCTGCATCGACCAGCATTTCAAAACTCCGCACCTCACCAGGAAACGCAGTAGGCCACACAAGACGAAAATCGCGTTGCTCCTTTGCGGGGAAAGTCAGCATCTCTGTTGTATTGAAAGCGAGAGGTTGTCCTGCGCCATCACGCAACACGACTTTGACTGAAATCGAACGAAAATCATATGCGCTTTCATTAATCACCAACCCCGTTGCTGCACCATAACCAGGGCCGGATTGAATACGGCTATACGCTTGCTGAGCCACAAAGACCTTTGGCCGTTCGGTATACCCTTGGAAACGCTGCCAGACCGGGTTGGTGATCTCAAGTGTCGCATGATCCGGGCGTACCTGAGACGGGAGATGAAACGCAAGAAGGTACTTGCTCTCTTGAGGAAGAATAAACGAAACCCCTGATTGCCGCGCCAATACAGCTCCAGTGGCATCTCGGAGCGAAAGCACATATGAAAATTCTGAAGCTCCCGCGATATCATTCGGATTATAAATTTTTGCCAATACGTCATACGTCCCTCTCTCAGCTGGAACGAAGGCTGCCTCTCGAGTCATTATATCCTGAGGATAAAGCGGCGGTACACACTGCGCCACGCACAACCCACCACAATCAATACCCGTCTCATCCTGATTTTGCTTTCCGTCACTGCACGTCGGAGCGACCCGAATAAACGCGTAGTATATACCAACGCAGATCAGGCTGAAGAGTGCCAGGTACACAACCACGATTATGCTACGCTTGAACACGCGAGAAATAGCCATAATGTCTCAAAAAAATACCAGATTTTCTCCTCTTCGCACACATGCAGTATACCACAAACGAAAAACCCCAGCAGAGAATGCCGGGACTTGGAATGATTTTGAAAGACGCTGTTCTCGGCACTGACCTACTCTCC
>CAYRWQ010000004.1:37189-40957 GCA_964428075.1 uncultured Bdellovibrionales bacterium | reverse complement strand
CGTCTCCCCCTGCGCAAGGCAGAGGTGAGAGGACTAACCACAAAAAATTGTGATTCTAAACTTTTCTTATTTGGCTCGTACAGAAATTGTTAATGGACTCGCAAACTCTCTCTGTCCCCTCTCTGCGCATCATCACGCATACCAAGAAAAAACAAAAAGAAACAAAAGCAACCCGTTTACTTTCTGATTGCTTACCTAGTATAGCAGTCAAAGCTGCCCTGTCAAGCCCCGGAAACAATGTTATGAGAATGACACTGTCTTTCCGGGGATTTTCACTCAAAGACCCTGCTTTTTCGAAAACTTTTCTCCTGTTCAGGACGTCGAGCAGCTACCAGACGACCGCTATTTCAAACGATTATTGATGAAAAGGAGCATGAGTATCGGCACTGAAAACCAGATAATGGAAGCTAATGGCGAAGCAAACACCAAAGCGACATGCTCAGTAACCAGCTCATGCATGAGGGTCCTTGGGAGGAGTGAGAGCAACATACTCGCCAGCATCCCCGAAACCAACAGACTCATCACGATCAAACGCCAGAATAAATCCGATCCGGCATTCGATATGTGCAGATCAAATAAACGTTTATCAATAGCGGTCAGAACAACCAATAGCACCCCAAATATCCCCACCTGAGCGTATTCAGAAACCGCATATGCCTCCGGCGGGAGCACAGAAATGAAAGCTAATGCGATATATGCATTAATAAGAATATTGATGAGTTTGAAGCGTCCGAAAAAGATACCCAATGCAAGCGAAAGCGCCACAAACAACAAGAAGAAAGAAGAGTCGGCAGACATCTCACGCGACATCTCGCCGACGGGTTCAAAAAATGACCCACCTGTCATCACAGACATAAACATATTCACCACACACAACGCCATTTTTACCTGCTCTGCCATCCAGTGTACCATTCTCAAAAAGAAAAGGCCAAAGCGAACTCCCAGAGAGAGATACGATGGTACCTTCCAGTGACCAAAAAAATGCGCTATGATAGGCAATGAACTGAGTTGTTGATTTTTTTTTCCGTTTTCTGAGACATCATAATATGCTCCAGGGTAACCTCCGCTTCGTACTCTTCCTCATTTTCCTTCTCTCGTTCTTCACCGTCTCTGGTGGCGTGCTTTTTTATGCCTTTGGCTACCGCTTCAACTCAGAACGAGGCATTTTTGTGTATGGCGGATCTATCACCCTCAAATCAAACCCGGTGCAAATCGATATCACCATCGATGGCGTGCCAATCCCTCCGGACAATCTCAGTCAGCTCAACCAAAGTTATCATATCGCCGGTATCATGCCTGGAGAGCATGCTATAGAAGTGAGTTCTCCAGGATATCAGACCTGGAGTAAACACGTCATTGTCCGGAGTGGTCTCTCAAATGAATTTTGGAATATCACTCTCCCACGCCAAAATTATGAGACTGTCCCCTACCCGAACACTGAGGGCTTTACTCGATACTTCCAATCGCCTGAACCAACTACCTTCGCTGCGATACAAGAAAATGACCATGGTATGAGCATACTCATGTATGATACCGATTCAAAAGAATATGAAACGCTGTATTCCCAAGCTGGTATCGCATTCGCTTTTGAAAAAAATGAAAACCTCGAATGGTCGACTAATGGTGATCGCATTGTTTTCCCGGTTCTCTCCGAAGGACAACGGCACGTGCTCTCGGTCGATGTGCGAACAAAAACGGTCCGAGATCTCAGTGTCGAAACCGGACAATTCACCATGATGCGTCCTCGTTTCAATCCTGCCATCCGTGACTCACTCCTCTACCATTCGGATGACCAGCTCTACCGTCTTGACCTTGATACATCAGCCGATACTTCCCTCGAGCCGCTCCTACTCGCCGAACACATAGCGGCCTACGATATTTCTGGTCTCAATATTTATGTCGCCAACATTGCCGATCGTCTCTTGTACCGCTTCAGTGCAGATGAAGAAAAACCTTATTTCCGGCCTATTTCCGACACACCGCTCGATGGTCTCGACACCGCAACGACGCTCATTGTCTACGACGAATATCGGATCGCCATACTCTCCGCACAAGGTGCACTCTCGTTTCTCAATGCATACACAGATGAAACCGTACTTCAGAAACTCGCCGACACAGAAATCATCGGTGCGCAATTTTCGGATGACGGTAAAAAACTCCTCTTCTTCTCAGATCACGCAATGATGGTCTATTTCATTCGTCCCTGGGAAGTGCAACCAAAACGCGACCAAGGCTCTGTTTGGCAAATCGGTCGTTTCGCTGATCAAATTTCATCAGTGCAGTGGACAAAAGACTATGAACACGTCCTCTACCTCAAAGGATCCCAGGTGTTCATGACTGAGCTCGACAACCGAGATCAGCGCAATATCAACAAGATTCTCAACTTTGGCAATCGACCACCGCTCCAGATTCTCTCGCGCGTTGATGCGAATCAGATCTTCTTCGTCAATGATACCGGCTCATCTTCCGAACTGCTTTCAATTGACTTTCCCGAATTCAACAACTTCTTCACACGTTAAAAAACAAAAAAATCGTATGCCACCAGAACAACCATTCTATACGCATGAGTCACCAACCAGCGAGTACCATGATGTCCTTGCAGCACAAAGAGAAAATGAGGCTCGCACGCTCTGTCAAATCGGAAACCACAATGCCATTCTCCAACTTTTCCGTGAACCAGAAAACCGGACTCTTTTAGACGAGCAAATCAACCGTGTCCGTGTCGATCCATTTGTTCAGGAAAAACTCACGGCCATTATTCCTGATCTTTCGCCTGCTCACTGGGAAATGCTCACCTTGCTCGAACTCTTCGATATTGAAACGTTCCGCCACTGTATTCGCACCTACCAAATCGTAAAACAGAAACTCGACAGCCCGAATCCAGTCGGCACCTTCCTCAGAACCGAACTTGAGAAAGAAAGTATCCCACCAACCACTCTCGCCATTGCCGCTCTTCTGCATGACATTGGGAAAATCGGTATTCCACTCAAAGAGCTTACTCTCAATAACTCACTTACCGATCGTGAGTGGCATCAGCTCTGCATCAAACACTTCTGCGAACAAGATCAATGTGATACCACACAAGCCGAGACAACCATCCATGAAAAACTCACATCCGGTGCAGCACATAATCTCCGCGAAAAGGATCTCATTCCATTTTCACGTTGTCTGACACTTGAACAGAGGGGTCTTCTCTCTCAATCAGGTATCGACCCCGAACAAACCCTTGGAAAGATCATGAATGTGCATCAGGATTTCTCCGGGGCCATCACCAAAGCCTATGGGCTCGACGATACATTCATCACACTGGTATCCAACCATCACGAACGTCCACTTGATACACCAGAACCATATCCGATTTCACAATCTGCGCTCCGCATCGCCAACATCCTGCGCTTTGCAGATGTCTTTGATGCTATTCACTCCACCCGTGCCTACAAAAAAGGCAATCCTTTCCTCACCACCATTGCTATCCTTATCCAAAAAACCCACGATGGATTCATCGATCCAAGATTGACTCACCTGTGGATTAACGAGGACATGGAAATCTTCACGGCATCACAAGAGGAATACTTCCGTATCCTTCCCGAAGCTATCGATCGAGAACATACAGACGAAGTCGGATATTCCGAACAGACTCGCAATAGTATTCTCGAAAAAGAACATGCTGCTCTCAGAACCATTCTGCAATTTCTCAAGGAAGACCGTGTTTAAAGGAGAAATGGAAAAAAAGATTGACAAAAATAATGTTTAGGTTTATAGTATCGG
>CAYRWQ010000004.1:8905-37089 GCA_964428075.1 uncultured Bdellovibrionales bacterium | reverse complement strand
AAGGAGAAATGGAAAAAAAGATTGACAAAAATAATGTTTAGGTTTATAGTATCGGTGATGGGTTTTTTAGACAATCGTAGAGAAAGAGGGGTTTCAATAAGCCTTCTTTTCAAAGTGTGCCAAAAATCCATCAATGTGACATCCAAGGTCACTCGAGCAATGTACAAGTGTGTTAGGAGGTATTCGTATCATGTGTGCAAACAGAACAACGAACAGAAACGGGTTGGCGACACTGCCAGCAGCCTTCAGCGGACACGTCTATCCTGAAACAGGTATCCACACCAGAATCACTCCTGAAAAAGAAAGGATTCTCCATGGTGGATGTCAAGTCGGTTTCAATCACGTCAGAATCATTGAACCGATCATAGCAGGGATGCCCAGAAGACAGAAGCAGGAATTCAAAGATTGCTTCGGGACACTTAGAGCATCTCCTCAGTATCCGAAATCAGTTTCAGTAGCAGAGTTACTCCAACAGCTCATCATGACGAATGGGCGACTGAACAAGCGGCTCCGTGGGAAAAAACACGCGCAGACGGAAGAACATCTTATCTGCGCCGGACTTCTCTACACACTGGAACCGGACTTTCTCCGTGAAATCGGCCTGACAGAAATAGCCGAAATCATAGCCGGTGTGGGCGATCCGCACACTCCAAGTCAGTGGATGTTGCGAGGAGCCATTGAATGGGTAAGTGCCCATGACCGGAAACCAACACTCTTGCTGTTGGCAATGATCCAAGAGCACGAAGAATGGGATGTCGGGTTGAAGCTCATCATTGCATGCCTCATACTCGACTTTGCCAATCTCAATACCGCAAGTCTCTCCACAGAAGAGATCCGGGCACAGAGCATTACGCGGGCATTCATCAACAAGCACGGCGTGTATCACACAGCATGATGAAGGCAGCAGAAGCAGGACACGCAATAAACCCAGGATACTCCCTGGGTTTTTTCTTTGCTCATCACCTAAAAAATCGCAGCTAACGTTTGCTCCATTGTGGAGCACGACGTGCCTTCTTCAGTCCCGGTTTCTTACGTTCCACCGAACGGGAATCGCGGGTCAGAAGCTTCTGTGCCTTCAAGATAGCGCGCAGATTCATATCAAACTTGATAAGCGCGCGTGCCACGCCAAGCTTTGTGGCATCGGACTGACCATGCACACCCCCACCCTGAGCCAAAACCGAAATGCTAAACTTCCCGTGCATCCCAACTACCTGTATCGGTGAAAAGGCATTCGCCCAATACGATTCCAAGCCAAAATATTCCTTAGCATCGCGGCCATTTACAACCAGAGTCATCTCCTTCTCATCAGCGATCGGGGTAATACGAACCTGAGCCACCGCTGTCTTACGACGACCGACGGCAGCGATGTATCTTTCCGATGTTTCCTTTGTCTTTACGGTCTTTGTGGCCATACAACTATCTACTATAAATCAAAAAATATTAGTCGTGCTTCACATGAATAGTTTGGTGCGCATGTTGTCCGTCCTTGTACAGGTTGAGTCGAGTAAGCATACGATCCCGAAGCTTATTTTTTGGAAGCATCCCATATACCGCCTGCCAAAACAGTTTCCGTGAATCCTTTTTTGCCTGATCTTGAAAAGCAATCGACTTGATCCCGCCAGGATACCCGCTGAAGTGATGATATATTTTATCCGCACGCTTATTGCCTGTAACTACAAGACCATCTGTATTAGTCACGACCACGCAATCACCCCCATCAATATGTGGCGCATAATGCACCTTACGTTTTCCAGAGAGCACATAGGCAACCTCAACCGCCAAGCGACCGAGTACTTTCCCTTGTGCATCAAACTGATGATACACTCGGCTCACTGATTGTTTCTTCGTTATCGCCATACACGTACTTCAATTAACCGGTTCTACGCTACAAATTCTATAATCGCACGCCGTGCTCCATCGCCTTTGCGAGCCTCAAGCTTCACAACACGAGTATATCCGCTTTCTCTTCCGGTAAAGCGTTCGGTGAACTCATCTGAAAGCAACTTATCAGCGGCGTCTGATGGAAGCTGCTGGCGCACCCGACGAATAGCCGAAACCCCCAAAAGACCACCTTGTTTTAAACGCTTCGCCTGATTCACAAGCCGGTCAATAAAGTTCTTCGTTTCTTTCGCTTTGGCTTCTGTAGTGATAATACGGTTATGCAATACCAAACTTGCCAGCAAGCCTTTAATCAGCGCTTTCCTTTGGTTTCGCTCACGACTTAAAATACGACCCGTATTTCTATGATGCATAAACTCATTTCATCAAATCACGAACCATCTCAACCAAAATTACTCTTCTTTCTTCTTCTTTGATTTCTTCTCAGTTTTTGGAGTCTCTTTATTTTCCATATCTGACTCGGCAACTAACGTGGTCTCCACAGCCTCATCCGAAGCACTCGCTCCCGACAAAGCCATAAACTGTTCCATGAGGATGTTGACACTTTTTGAGAAGGCTTCCTCAGGAGTGATACTGCCATCCGTCAAGATTTCAAGTGTAATCCTATCATAATCAGTCCGTTTACCAACACGCATGTTTTCAACCTCATAATTGACTCGCTTCACCGGTGAATAAATTGAGTCAACTGCAATCACCCCAATTTCACGTTCCTCACGTTCACGTGCTTCCACCGGCACATAACCAAGACCACGATCAATCTCAACCTCCATATCGAGTTCGGTTTTCTTATCAGTGATAGTCGCGATCACCTGATCTTGATCAACCACTTCTACTGTTGATGGCACTCTGAAGTCCTTAGCCGTCACTACTCGTTCTCCCTTCACCTTCAAACTGATCTTCACTGGCTCATTGCCGTGCAATCGGAAACGTATCTGCTTCAAATGCAGCAAAATCTGTACCACATCCTCCATGACACCCGGAATAGTGGTAAATTCATGCGTCACACCAACAATCTTAACTGATCGAATCGCCGCTCCTTCAAGAGAGGAAAGTAACACACGACGAAGCGCGTTACCAAGCGTGGTCCCGTAACCCGGATAACACCCGAGAATCTCGAACTTACCGTGATATTGAGCAAGCGAGACGTATTTTGGCTTCTGTGGAATGGCGATCATACACGATATGATATTAAAACTTTTTTTAACTGAAAAAAATTATTTCGAATAGTATTCAACAACCATCTGTGGATCGACGGTCACTCCGATATCTCCCCTCGCCGGAAGACTCACGACAATACCTTCGAGTTTCTCGCTATTCAAATCAAGCCAGGCAGGAACATCCCTTTTTTCTTTCAAAATTTCAATACGGTTCTTTATATACACTTTTTCACGCTTCGTGTCTTTCAGACGGATAATATCACCAACTCGAAGTTCGAAAGAAGGTATATTGACTCGCTTCCCATTGACCATGAACATATTGTGCGAAACCAATTGGCGACCTGTCACTCGTGAAGGCGCAAAACCAAGACGATATACAACGTTGTCCATACGTCGCTCGAGTCGAGAAAGGAGGAGATCGCCGGTCACACCCTTCTGGCGCTTCACTTCAGCATAATGACAACGGAATTGCTTCTCCAGCACACCATAGATGCGCTTGATTTTTTGCTTCATCGCCAACTGCTTCCCAAATTCACTCTGATTGCGAGATGGCGTGCTCCCATGTACGCCCGGCGCATGAGGACGGCGTACCATAGCACATTTCTGCGAAAGGCAACGCTCTCCCTTCAGGAAAAGCCGTTCTCCAGCACGACGACAGAGTTTGCACTTGGAATCAATCTTGGCCATAAAGTATATTCAACAGGTGGTGTGTAGAAAATAAATATTTGCGTATAGACTAAATGCGACGCGGACGACGCGGACGACACCCTCCATGAGGTATCGCCGTCATATCTTTAATACCAAGGATGGAAAACCCGCCATTTGACAAGGCTCGAATGGCCGCCTCTCGACCGTTTCCCACACCTTTCACAAAAACCTCTACCTCTTGCAAACCAAACTTCTTGACTTTTTCCGCCACATCAGCCACAACTTGAGTCGCTGCATACGGAGTGGACTTTTTTGCACCTTTGAAACCCATATGTCCAGAACTGGACCATCCGAGAACGTTTCCATTGATATCCGTCAGGGAAATAATAGTATTGTTGTAGGTACACTGAATCGTAGCGCGACCTTTCACAATCTGTCGGCGGGCTGATTTCTTCTGTTTCTTGTCCTTCCCCGCGGAAACCGCCGCTTCTACTTCAGTTTTGTTACCTTCTTCTGTCATAGTATCAAATGAGCTTCTTAAATGTCAGTCCGTTGATTATTGTTGCGTCTCCTCCTGTATATGGATCACCTATTTCCCTCATTACGTCTTCTCAGAAGCCTTCTTACGACCGCTACCCATTGTCTTGCGAACATTTCCTCGGACAGTACGCGTATTTGTCTTGGTCCGTTGCCCACGCGCCGGAAGATTTTTCTGATGTCGGGAACCGCGATAACAACCAATTTCCTTGAGACGTTTGATATTCTGTTTCACTTCGTGACGCAATTCGCCTTCAACACGGTACTGCTTCTCGACCACCTCGCGCAACTTATTCGTCATCACCTCAGTCAGATCTTTCGTACGAATATCCCGATCAATTTCAAGACTATCAAGAATTTTCTGACTTGTAACCCGTCCAATACCGTAAATATACGTCAGCGAAATTTCGATACGCTTGTTGTCCGGAATATTGATACCTGCGATTCTTATCATAGCTTCTTTTTATCCTTGTCGCTGCTTATGCTTTGGTGTACTACAAATCACACGTATCACACGTTTCCTCTTGATGACCTTGCATCGCACACAGATTTTCTTGACGGATGGTCTGACCTTCATGCCGGTAAAAAATTTCTGATATCTTAAAACTTCAATCGCTGGACAATCCTCCCCTTTGAAAGATCGTACGGGCTCAATTCGACAGTCACTCGATCTCCTGGTAAAAGACGGATATAGTGTACGCGTATCTTGCCGGAAATATGACCGAGAATCTCATGACCGTTGTCGAGTCGTACACGAAAAGTCGTTCCCGGAAGCGCCTCAATCACTTCCCCATCCATACGAATCACATCTTTTCCATTGCCCATACTGTATTCTCTTTTTGTGACACGTTTCCGAGGATGACCTTTCAAACAAAACAAAAAATAAGGTGAGTCTCTTCTAAAGTCGATCAATCCTCATTCCTGTATTACAGCGTACAACACCTTTCACACTAAATCTCTACAGTTTTTCAAAATGTACTGACTATTGTAGCAAAAGCCAAAGTTTTGTCAACAGGGGGTGCTTATGATCCAAATCGGCGTCCCCGTTCACCATACTCCGCTATCGCCTCCGCAAATGCTTCCGGCCCAAAATCAGGATACAATTGCTCTGAAAAAAACAATTGCGCGTTCGCAATATCCCACATCATAAACCCAGCAGACAGGTGTGGTTCCCCACCAGTCCTGATAAGATAGTCCACTGGCGGTAAGTCGCGTGTCATAAGATTCTGCTTGATGAGTTCATCCGTCACTCGCTCACCAGGAGTAAGCATGGTGCTGATTTTCTCAAACGCCCGCCGCATCTCATCGTCCCCGCTATACGCCAGAAAGAAGTTCAGAAAACACTGATCGTACTGTTGGGTCATTTCTATGCAACGGTGCATCACCTGTTTCAGAGATTCTGGAAACTGTTCTTCCCAATGGCCGATAAAACGAATGCGTGCTTGATTCGCACGAATCTCTTCACTCTCAGCGAGTTTCGTAAAATAAGTAGCATAGGTACGCAACAATGCTCTACTTTCTGCTATCGGACGTTTCCGAAGATTTTCTATGGAAGATCCCCAAAAAGAAATTTCCCGAATACCCAAACGATGTGCCTCGCGTATGAGACGCTCGGTATTCTCGGCACCCGCCTCATGTCCCTTCCAGGGATCCTGTCCACGCTCGCGCGCCCAGCGACGATTCCCGTCCGGGATGATAACGACATGATTCGGCACAAGATGATTGGTCTGCATAGCGTGATGTCTCACAACAAATATTCTACTTTAACATTCCCGCTCCGCCATATAATCAGCGACAGAATCAAAAAAGTCAAACGATTGAGGCGATATCTGTGACCGAAGCTCACGCAACACTAATTTTCCCTCACCTACATACTGTCTTGCAAGGTCCTGTGAACGCTTCAGAGCGCCAGTAGAGACGACGAGCGCCCGAAAACGCTCCACATCATCCAGAGTCAATTCCTTGCCACGCGACAGAATATGCTTGAGTTCGGATCGCTCTGCACTCGTTCCCTGTTCAAGCGCATAGATCACCAAAAGCGTGAACTTGCCTTCCATGATATCCGACCCGACCGGTTTCCCCATTTTTTTCTCTGATCCAAACACCCCAAGTACATCGTCTTGAATCTGAAAAGCGACCCCCAACGGCAATGCATATTTACTGAACTGATCCAACAAGACGGAAGCATCCTGAGCTAGTAACATCCCTATTTGAATCGGCCGCTCCATAGTGTAACGTGCCGTCTTATTCGTATACATTTGCAAAATCTCCGCTTCCGTCCCTTCACGTCTATACTCCATGTAAATATCCCGTGCTTGTCCCATCACCGTATACGACACTACTGACTGAAGCTGAGAAAGCGCATGAAAAACCCGCTCCCGCGGAAATGGTGATTGAAAGATGATATCATTGCTCAGCGCAAAAAGCAGATCGCCCACGATAAGCGCAATAGAACTCCCGAAATGCTCAACATCGCGACCAGGAAAATATTGTCGTCCAAAATCAGCATAGCGACGGTGGAGCGTCGGCTCACCGTGTCGCAAATTATCACGATCAATGATGTCATCGTGAATCAGAAGAAACGTGTGTAAAAGTTCGATCGAAACCGCTGTTTCGAGTATTGCCTCTTCATCAGTACCACCAAGAGCCGTGTACCCATAAAACATACATGCTGGACGTAAGCGTTTCCCTCCCGCCAGGGTCAATGAGCGCACATGAGACATTGCCTCCCCGACCAGTTCATCCTCTTGTCCTATTTTCTTCTGGATCGCATCAAAATACGCGCTGATTTTTGGATCAAAGCGCGCCTTGAACTCCTTAAGTAACACATGCATATCCATACATTCTCCCTCAGTTGAATGTCCGTATTGTAACAAAAAGGATCAGAAATGCAACCAAATCATCGCCAAATCTACCAGCATCGTATTTATCGCTCCTCTGGAAATGTGAAGAAATTTCGGTAGCGGTGATACAACGCAAGAGTGGCCCAAAGATCACGAGCATTATACCGGGCAATTTCCTGACACTTCCCCTCATTGAACAATCTGCGTACATCATCACCGGTCACCCCCTGACTCTTCGGACTCTCAATACCGAAAGCACGCGTCCAAAGATGAAGACTCCCCTTGCGACGTACTGATCCATAAAAGGAAAGTTGATCAAAGAGATCAATATGCTTCGCGTTCCAAGGCTGAGAACCGAGATACCGATTGGCCATGAGATTCTTGGTTGGCCTGATACCATGCACCGCTGAGCGCGTCCACAAAAAAGGAACATCGAACGCGCGTCCATTGAATGTCACGAAAGTATCGTATCTTCGCGCGATTTCCCAAAATTTCTCCAACATGTCCTTCTCAGACAAAGCTTCATATTTACAGTTATCCTCTTCAAGGATCACTTTCTCTGCTCCACCCGGCTGATAATACACTGCTACCTTCTCACGTTCCGCGTCCAAAACACCGAGTGCCACGACCTGACCAGTCAAAGGCGAAAACCCAAGCCCCTCCTCCAGATCCTGGAGTTGCGCTTCGTATTCCGCCTCAGAATACGCTCCGCGCTTTATCCAACGAGTCAGGTTTTCCTGAGTCGTTTCATCCATTTCCGAAAACTCTTCACCGACGGTTTCGATATCAAAAATAAGTACAGGCATAGCGTTTCGAATCAATAGGAAGAACGATGTTGTATCAAGACAGGCAACATGACGCTTGTCCCGCCTACGCTCTTGCATTTTCTTATTATACACGATACAAAGACGGAAGTAGTTTAACATCCCAATTCCGGAGGGATTTTTCCGGACATCCGCGTAACAGGAGGCCATCGTGGAAAATACCGCTCTTATTCTTATCGCCATCGCTCTTGTTGGGTTCGTGTATGGATATTCAGCCAAACTCAACCCATTTACCGTCCCGCAAAAGGATCCAATGCCCGTCTGGATCATTGTGGCCATCATCATTGTGCTCTGCGCTGTATACAACGACATCGTACCTCGAACACCGTGGTTTCTGGTACAATGCGTCTTGTCTTTCTGTATTCCAAGTCTGGCGGGAGTTGCTCTCGTCTTACTCTGCAAAAAAGATGCGAAATTCACCAGCGACTGACTGGATCAGCATCGCAGCACATGTAGTCAACTCTTCGTACACCCGATCTCACGAGGTCGGGCGCTTTTTTTATAAAAAAGAAGGGATCTGATACTATGCGTTCTTCGGCACATCAGATCCCTCAAAAGTTCAAACCCTCTTCACTGAGAGCAATATGCCTCCATGACAACTTGGAGGCGGCTCCAATGGTATTTCGGTTTCCAGACGACGCGCCCCTCAGCAATCGCCTGCGCCACCAGCAGATCTTCCTGCCGATATTGAGGCGTCTCGCGTTCGATAACCCCCAAGACGGGAATTTCCCCACCATCTGATCCCGTGAATCCTACTCGAAACGGGGAAGCGCGATTGATGGCGCAGATGATACCGGTGATACATCCTTGAGCCTATTCGACAAGCCGTATCAGCGTACCAGTCGTGCTCGCATTATTCACCAGCTCTTCCCCGATGATTACCGAGGCTCCAGCTTCGATGATCCCCTCGTATCGACCCAGGATAAGCCGCCCATCGCCCGTCTTCTCGGCGAAGATATGCCGGCAACCGATCTGCCGCGCTACTTCCTGGGAAAACTTTACCCCGGCCCACGGTGCCCCGATGATGATATTCAGAACCAGATTAACGTCCCGCAGCCGCTCCACCATCCGGAACGCGAAATATTCGAGCACTGCCGGCCACATATCAGCCATGGCGAAATCGTAGTACTCCAGACCGACCCAGTTCTTCCCGGGTGCATATTCCTTCGTATAGCCAACAATCAGTTCGACCGGCATCCCGTTCCCATCCGTCGGACAGCGATAGTATCCCCGACAATTCTGGAGTATCTGAAATGGATTTCCGTCAGGTACCAACAGATGGGACCCATCTCTGGCATACGTTTCGGATACCGGTAATAAGATTCTTGAATCCATCATCTCTCTCCTCGATTGTTAATCTGCAAAAAAAACCGGCAGCAGGCTGGTTTTCAAGAGTACGGTACGCATTCTGACCTGTCAAACGATCAATGAAGAGTCTGCCCATCGGGAACCCTAATGTCCTCAACCGCACGTGGATACGCCTCCCGAAAATCGGCAACGAATACGCTCAGCGCAACATCGTCGGCGATCAACGACTTCAAGTTTTCCGGATGCTCATACTGTTCGATAATATACTTCCCTCTCTGTAGGATCTTCGCAAGAGGGTATTCTGAGAGATATGCCCGCAACGCGGACTGTCCACCCTCCGAATTCAACCAAAGACGAAAATTCGCCGAATCCTTACTGATCCAAGACATCATGTCGCTTCCCTCAGAAAGGACGATGCAAATCTGGAGCTCATTCCCAATCTCTTCGAGTTCATCCGCCGAATATTCAAATGACCCCACCCTTAGCATTCCGGCCGATGCCGATGTTTCATGAAACATTCCCGATTCCACAAAAAATACCATGAACAGATTACTCTCTTCCTAGTATACACTCTTTCTCTTCAAAGAGAAACAAAATATTTCTCAGCTCCGCTTCCTCTTTGATGTTCGGATAATAAAGAGACAGCAGACCAGATATGCATCCAAAAGTCGTTCCTAAATCGTAGCCCTAAGGGGAATCGAACCCCTATTTTCTCCGTGAGAGGGAGATGTCCTAACCGTTAGACGATAGGGCCATGTAACACGTAACCTGCAGGGGTGGTAGGAATCGGACCTACGCAAAGGGTTTTGGAGACCCTTGTACTACCACTATACGACACCCCCCGATTTTATTTTTCTTCGCATCATTGAAACCAAGCGACATCATGCCAAAACAAGTTCCTCTGAGTTCCTTGGTCAGCTCACTCATCGGGTAAGCCGTATAATACACAGGATGTGCCACAGAACCGGTGGAGATTTAGCTCAGAAAAAATCCCGATAATGCATCGGGATTTCGGTATCAATACTGCTTATCCCAAAGCATCAAATAACCAACCGTGAGCTACTTCTTCTCAGCGTGTGCGGTATGCTTACGGCAAAACTTGCAGTGTTTGTTCATTTCGAGCTTCTCTTTCACCTTTTTCTTGTTACGCTGGGTGTAATACGTAATATTCCCACACACCGAACACTTCAGCTTCGCCATGTTGTCTTTAATGCTTCCCATAGTCTTCCTGCCATTCCTTATAAATACGATGTATGTAATGTACGGAATTTTTCTCCTCCCGTCAATACGTGGCACCCCTGTTCCCTATTCCACGCCTGTTTTCAGCCACTCTCATCCGGATTCATCTGAGACAAAACAAAAAATCAAATGATGTGCCAGAATGAAAATTTCTATCACCACCACGTACTCAGCCAGTGTGCGTGAAACCAAAGGATCACAATCCGAAGCATCGAAACAAACCTTGCAACTCTTCGTCCGAATAATATTCGATCACAATTTTACCCCCCTGACCAGTAGGTGACAATTTGACCTGAGTACCGAGTTTCTCTCGAAGCCGCTCTAATCGTTCAGAAAATTCGGGTGAAATCGATACCTGACTCCGTGCATGCGGACGTACTGATACGGATCGCGCTTCTATTTCCGTCTCACGAACCGTCAATCCTGATTTGAGAATCATCTCAAACAATGCTCGCTGCTTCTCGGGATTTTCAATACCCAGTAATGCCTTCGCGTGCCCCTCAGAAATTTTTTCCTCAATGAGTGCACGCTGAATTTCTACTGGTAAGTGTAATAAGCGCATCGTATTCGCCACAAGACTCCGGCTCTTTCCCATTTTTTTAGCGACCTCTTCCTGATGTAAACCGTATTCCTCAATCAATCGCAAATATGCCTTAGCTTCTTCAATTGGATTCAAATTATGACGTTGTGTATTTTCGATGATGGCGAGTTCTAACTTGGTCCGCTCGTCAGCGCTCCGAATAATCACCGGTACCTCAACTAATCCGGCAAGCTTTGCGGCCTGTAATCTACGCTCACCGGCGATAAGTTCATACCCATCTCCCTTCCGAGTAACTACCAAAGGTTGAAGAATACCGTGTTCACGTATCGACTGCGCAAGTTCAGATAGCTTCTCCTGATCAAACTGCGCCCTCGGTTGTTCTGGATTCGGAATGATCTTATGAAGTGGCGCATACACGATGCTGTTCCGATCCAAAGCAATGATCGGGTCTACCGACTTCGTTGGGGTAGCAAGCACAGGCCTCCCACTTGGATCTAAGGAGGGTGAAACATCCTTTTTCGAATCTGACACAATGTCCTGATTCACACCCGCACGCACCGCGACGGGAGAATCCGCAATAACTCCATCCTCAGTTTCGCCCGCTGGATTCCTTGGCGTGACAACAAATGGGGATGCTTCTGTCCGCGGTTTTACACTCAAACTCGGGGTGGGCACGGGAGAGACGGTCGAACCATCCATGGTCGTACGAGAAACACCCGCGGACATGCTAACCGATTCGTCAGGTTTTTTCGGCGGAATGAGAGAGGAGAGTCCTCGTCCCAATCCATATTGCTGTGCCATATTTTTTCATTCTAGACCTCCTAATTAGTTGTATTTTAAAGTGGAATCAACAAATCATCAAATCGAACGTTCTCCTTCTCCGATATTCTGAGGAGGGAACTCACGAGCAATAATCTCCCGAACCAAGTTCTTATACGCTCGCGCGCCTTTCGAAAAAGCGTCAAAATCCAAAATCGACTTTCCAAATGACGGGGCTTCAGCCAACCGCACCGAACGCGGAATAACACTCTCAAAAACTGGCCCGGGGAAGTGCGCACGCACTTCATTCACGACCTGCCGCGCTAAGCGGTTACGTCGATCATACAATGTAAGCAATGCTCCGAAAATGGAAAGCTCCGGTTGTAATCGCTCACGGACCAACTCAATAGTCCCAAGAAGCTGAGACAGACCTTCGAGTGCGTAATATTCAGTTTGCACAGGGATCACTACTCCGTCACTCGCCACTAAACCATTGATAGTGAGTAGACCGAGGGAGGGAGGACTATCAATCAAAATATAATCATAATGTGGTCGCAAGACTCGCAACACATTATGCAGTCGAAACTCACGACCATCCAGATGAATCATTTCAATCTCAGCTCCCGCTAAATCTTGCGCAGCTGGAATAATATGTAAACCTGTGGTATCAGTCGCATAGATAATGTCCTGCGATGATGTCCCCAGAATCATGGCATGATACAGATTCTTCTCGATACCTTCCTTCTCGATTCCAAGACCCGAAGAGGCGTTGCCTTGCGGATCAAGATCAACCAAAAGCACACGCTTACCAAATTCGGCTAGATAACGAGCAACATTAATGGTCGAAGTTGTTTTCCCTACGCCACCCTTCTGATTGACAAACCCGAGAATCTGAGCCATATCTTACATCATGATTTCAAAAACGCACTTCAGTGCCTCTCTAGTATATCTGATTGACAGCTACACTTCAATTTTCTATGCTGAAAAGAATTGAATCGGGGCGTATTCCCCTCTTCAAGATCACAAAGGACAATCTGCCGCGGTGATGGAATGGTAGACATACGGGACTCAAAATCCCGCGATAGCGATATCATGAGAGTTCGAGTCTCTCCCGCGGCACACAAACAAAAATCAGCTCCCCTGGTCAAGCCGATGTGGTTTTATACTCGGCCTGTGTAACTGACCTTCTGAAATCCTTTCACGAAAAACCTGTCACGAGGAAATCGAGTTTCCTCGTGACTTTTGCTTTTCTTCCGCTAAACTGACCACTTTCCGAAGCAGACAAGCAATCGTCACCGGACCGACGCCACCCGGTACCGGAGAGAGGAACGCGGTACACGAATCCATACCCTCGGCATCAACATCTCCGACCGTTTCACCTACCTCATTCTTAGTAATCCCACCATCAATAATGATGGTATTCGGAAAAATGTTCGCTCTCCCGATAAGACGCGACGTACCACAAGCACTCACAAGCACTCGTGCATCGAGTGCCATGTCTGGCTCCGCGAGCAAACGCTCCGAGGGTACAATATGCCCAACCAGACCTTGATTCTCACACGCTTTCATCATCACCCGACCAAAATACTCGGAATTCACAATCAGAAGTGCGGATTGTCCCCCAAGTAGTTGTTCACTCGAACGCAAGAGTTCAATGATCGCCTCAGGAAAAACAGGCATCTTGTTGACATCACCAGCCAAAAACATTGATATATTTTTAGTGTGGAAACCGTCAGCATCTTTATCCGGATCAATTGACCCGATAACACGATCCGCGCTCAATGTACTCGGAAGCGGCAACTGCACAAGAATGCCATGCACGCTCGTGTCACTATTCAGTCGCGTAATCGTTGATACCACCTCATCCTCGCTGGTATCTTCGGTAAAAAAATATATTTGAAAAGCAATACCATCAGCTATCGCTGCTTTTTCTTTCAGACCCACATACAGACGTGAGGCATGATCATCACCTACGAGAATGACTGCTAGTTTCGGTGTGAACGACAATTGACTGACCCTTCCACGAATTTCAGCGTGAATTCGATCGGCCACCGGTTTGCCATGCAACCATTGCATATGTTCCAAAGATTATGAATTATCCACTTTCCCTGAAAAATATTTTTCCTGAACTCTTGATACCACATACCGCCACACCACCCAAGCGACACCAGTTGCGATGACCACGCTTCCGACGATATCCACCGGATGATGTACTCCCGCAAGTACCCGCGAATATCCTACGAGAAACGACACACACAGCAATAAGATACCTAGTCTCTTCTCATTCCACAGGATCAAGGCAGCACAAGCCGCAGAAAGCAATGTATGATCCGACGGAAAACCGTTATCAGCCGCATGCGGAAAAAGTGGCGATATTCCTGAAGTCACGAATGGCCGTGGGCTCTCAAAAAAAACACTGCCAATCTTCGCGAAGATATAGGTAAGAGGGAAAGCGATAACCACAGAGATGAGCAACTTCAAACGAAGCTCTTTCGGGCGGGAGTACACGAAAACTCCCGTCAAAATCACAATAAACAGATACAAATATTGCGCTCCAAATAAAACCAACTGTTTCTCCATAGACACATCCTAAAAAAGGGTTCCCGCCGATGACCCAGACCCGGACAACGTAACCAGAGGAGCGTGTTCGGTTTTCACCGATTCAAGCAATTTTTTATTACCGTGCAACTCCGCGATATAATTCCAATTTCGAAACTCCGGGTATCTTTCCAATTGTTTCTCAAGAATCTCGACTGTCACACGTACATCACCGGCGCCTGTATGGGCACTCACGTGTTCCCGTCCGCAATAGAGTCTACACGCCGCGGATAAAGTACGGGGTGTCATAATATCCCGCGCTTCAGTCTTGTGATACAACACCTTAGCGTCCAATATTTTCTTCCCGGAATAATCGAAGTTTTTACCGACAGAAAGAAATTCCCCTTTCAAAAAAGGGAGGTCAAAACCGATCACGTTGAACCCACCAACATCCGCCCCATCGAAAGCATTCCAGAATTCAAAACAAAGCGATGCGAAACTCGGCATGTCTTTCACATCCTCGTCACGGATACCATTGATACGTGTCGACACGTCTGGAATCGGTCGACCCGGATTCAGACGCTGACAATATGCAATGATTTCGCCGTTTGGAAAAATTTTCTCGTACGCAATCTCGATGATACGGTCTTCACCGACCGAAAGTCCAGTCGTTTCAAGATCAAAAATAATAAGCGGTCGCTCCAGCGGCAAATACTGTGCAATGGTCGTTTTCAACATAGTTCGAGATTATCCATAATACCCCGCATTCTACCCCACAAACCGTTTTTATTCCACTGTCACTGACTTGGCAAGATTCCGTGGCTGATCGATATCGTACCCACGCTCCACGGCGACATAGTAGGCAAAAAGCTGAAATGGTATGGCCATCAGTATCGGTGAGAGCATTTCGAGCGTTTTCGGCACCAAAAAAACATCCGTGGCCTGTTGTGCAAGAGCGGTATCTCCTTCAGTTCCGATGACGAATACCCGACCACCACGCGCTCGTATCTCTTGCATTCCATTCATGTTCTTCTCATACACACTATCCTTTGGGAGGAGCATGAGGGCTAGAGTGGTATCATCGATCAATGCGATAGGCCCGTGCTTCATTTCACCGGTCGGATAACCCTGAGCCGGAACATAAGCGATCTCCTTAATCTTCAGCGCCCCTTCCAGGGCATTCGGATAATTATATTTCCGCCCCAAATACAGATAGTGCGCCTGATGTGCATATTTCCGCGCTAACTGCTGTATTGTTTCTGTCTGTTCCAGTATCCGCTCCATTTGCTTCGGAATACGAACAAGTTCACGGAGAATACGTTGGCCCATGATAAGAGAAAGCCCGCGTTGTCGACCCAGATACAAGGAGAGAAGTACGAGTACAGCCAATTGTGAAGTGAAAGCCTTGGTTGACGCGACAGAGACTTCTGGTCCCGCGTGACAATACACGCCTGCATCGGTTTCCCTCGCGATAGAAGACCCTGCCACATTCACAACACCAAGTGTCAATGCGCCCTTCTCCTTTGCTTCACGAATAGCCGCCAGAGTATCCGCCGTTTCTCCTGATTGCGAAATAGCAATGACCAGTGTCTTCTTCCCAAGCAGAGGTTTGCGATACCGAAACTCCGAAGCCATCTCCACTTCAGTCGGAATACCTGCGTATTCCTCGAATATATACTCCCCAACTAATCCGGAATGATATGATGTCCCGCAAGAAACAATAATAACACGATCAATAGATCGGAGACGCTTCTCGATCACTTGTAACCCTCCTAACCTGGCTCGTCCTTCTTCGAAAATCAAACGTCCTCGAAGCGCATCAGCAAAACTTTTCGGTTGCTCACAAATCTCCTTCAACATAAAATGTGGATACCCTGCCCGATTCGCCTGTTCTGTATCCCACTCTAATGGCATTTCTTCCTTCGTCTGCCGTCGGTTCGTGAGGGTCTTCACAACATATCCATCCGCACCAATACGCACCACTTCCCGATCATCCAGATACACAACTCGTTTCACGTTTCCTACCAAAGCAGATACGTCAGAAGCCACGCACCATGCTTCCTCACCAATACCAAGCACGAGTGGACTCGAGAATCGAGCCGCGAGCAATATCTCTGGTTCAGATTCTGACAACGCCACGATCGCATACGCGCCTCGTAAACGCTTGAGTGTCTTCACAAAGGCCGCTTCAAAGCTCATTGTCTTCATTTCTTCCTCCAGTATATGCGCGATCACCTCAGTGTCCGTTTCAGAGCGAAACTTGTGTCCTTGTTTTTCAAGGACTGCTTTTAATTCACCATAATTCTCGATAATGCCATTGTGTACCACCGCCACACGCTTCGTACAATCCGTGTGAGGATGGGCATTTCTTTCAGATGGTCTGCCATGTGTCGCCCAACGCGTATGCGCAATACCAATATGACCTAGGCTCCCCTGCGCGGCTAATTTTCCTTCGAGTGCAACTACTTTTCCAATTGCCCGAGTTACCTGCAGCTTATCGCCCTCCAGCAGTGCCACTCCCGCACTGTCGTACCCTCGATATTCCAAGCGTCGAAGGCCCTCCAACAAAAATTCCCGCGCCGGCCGTTTTCCAAAATACCCAACAATACCACACATAAGATTGCTGCTTACATGAATGAGGAATCGCTCATCCCAGCATACCACCAGGAGCCTTTCCACAACAGATATATCTTCTCCCTCTCTACCACACAAAAAACATTCGCATTATTGACTATTCTATAATTAATAGTATAATATTTTTGACGATAATCTTGTCGTCCTGTTCGGGGAAAGACATCATGAGAGTATTGTTCTTGATTTGCGCTGTGCTGATTTCTGGCATCACCATTGTATATCATGCAGTGGTTTCACAACCACAAACTATCGAGCAAATCCTCGTGTTTTTCGGTCCTGCAAGTATGTGCCTTGTAGGGACCGTGGTGCTTCTCTTCACCGATAAAGAGGACTCCCAGCTCTATCGTAATTCTAATGACACCTGAAAGACAGTAGCCCTTCTCGTTTCCCCCGTGCTATCTCATCACGGGGGGCTTTTTTTGTGCTACCTAGTTCGCGACAATACTCATGATTTTTCCTGGAATAAAGATCGCTTTCCGTACCGTCTTTCCAGCAAGATACGTCTGTACTTTTGTGTCAGCGAGTGCTAACTCTTCCACGATCGCCTCACTGGCATCCATCGAAACCTCAAGAATGGCTCGGACTTTCCCATTCACCTGCACAGCGATCTTTACACTCTCGGTCACAGTCTTGCTTTCATCCCACGCTGGCCATTTCGCAAGAAAAATGGATTTTGTATCACCGAAGCACGACCAGAGCTCCTCAGCAATATGCGGAGCAAGAGGCGAAAGCAGGAGAAGTAATGTTCGATATTGCAGAAACGAAATCAATGCCTGTTTTTCAAAGGAATTCACTAAAACCATCAAACTACTCACGGCCGTATTGAATTTAAAATCCTCGATATCGGCTGTCACCTTCCTGATCGTCTGATGCAAGAGGTTCTCCATACTCCGATCGGAAACACGTGATGTTTTCTTTGAAACCCTCCCTTGCAGCTTCCAAACCTTCTCCAGAAACCGCCGCGTCCCAACCACGCCATCCGTATTCCAAGCAATCGTCTGGCCGAACGGTCCCATAAACATCTCATACAAACGGAAAGCATCCGCTCCAAAATCGGCCACTATTTCATCAGGATTGACCACGTTCCCCCAACGCTTCGACATCTTGCGACCATCAGATGCGGTGATGAGTCCCTGATTCACCAGTTTCCTAAACGGTTCTTCGCCCGAAACAACCCTGATATCAAAAAGAAATTTGTGCCAAAAACGCGCATAAAGCAAATGTCGTGTCGCGTGTTCGGTTCCGCCAACGTAGAGATCCACCGGCATCATCTTCGCCTCTTTTCTCTTGTCTACCAATGCCTTCGAGTTCTTCGGATCGATAAAACGCAGATAGTACCAGCAAGAACCCGCCCACTGCGGCATCGTATTGGTTTCACGTCTCGCCTTACTTCCACACTTCGGACAGATCGTATTCACCCATTTGGCAATACCTGCGAGCGGCGATTCTCCCGTCCCCGTCGGTTCATACGACTTCACCTTCGGCAACAACACCGGCAAGTCTTTCTCGGGCACCGGTACGACCCCACAGGCATCACAATGTATCAAAGGTATCGGCTCGCCCCAATACCTCTGCCGACTAAATGTCCAATCGCGCATCTTGTAATTCACTGTTTTCTTTCCTGTCTTCTCCTTCGTAAGCCAAGCGGTCATCTGCTTACGTGCCTCCGCCGAAGCCAACCCGGTGAATTCCCCTGAATTCACAAGAATACCGTCCTCACAAAATGTCCGTTGCACTTCCAAATATCGTTTCCACACAAAACGATGGTGGTCCAAGGTGATTTTTTCAGAAACCATACCCTCTTCCATCCACACTACCGCGTGTTCCTCTGCGTCTTCTTCGGAAGACTTCCGCTCTAAATCATTCAACTGAATCAGAAAAAAAGTATCGTGATCATGACAGTTCACGTCCTTCCTTGGCTTATACCCATGCCCATAAAGATGCGGAAACAAAGTTTCGGTGATGGAAAAATTTTGAAAACCTGTCTCTTCCACGACTTCGCGTGATACCGCCTCCTCAAGAGTTTCATCGATTTCAACCCCACCTCCGACAAATCCGACCGAGTGACCATCCGGCCATTCAAGCACTAAATACTTCTTCTCCGTAGGATGTTTGATAAAGGCAGTCACGCAGTCCTTACTCGTCGTTTCTTTCCCCTCAAGCGGCGTACAGGCCCCAGTCATTCGGATATAGGCGGCCATAACACTTCGCACTGGCAATTGATATTTTACAGCGAACTCGTAGTCACGCTCATCGTGAGCGGGAACCGCCATCACCGCTCCAGTGCCATAATTTCCAAGCACATAGTCAGCGACATACACCGGGACTTTCTCTCCGTTGAATGGATTGATTACCTCGATGCCTTCAAGCTTAATTCCCGTCTTTTCCTTGGCGAGCTCCGTGCGTTCGAGGTCGGTCTTGCTTGCCGCCTGCTTCAGATACTTCCGGACCTCTTGAAGATTCGAAATATCCACGGACAACGTATCGATCAACGGATGCTCCGGAGCGACCACCACATAGGTGCAACCGAAAATAGTATCAACCCGCGTCGTGAAAACCCGGAGCTCACTTTCGGTTCCGGCTATCGGGAAAACGATTTCGACACCCTCACTCCGGCCGATCCAATGGCGCTGTTGATCCTTAATCGACCCGCTCCACTCCAGCTCCGGATCATCAAGATCTTTTAAAAGACGATCCGCATACTTGGTCATCGCGAGCACCCATTGCCGTAGAGGCTTCTTTTCCACCGTCGATCCGCAACGCTCACATTTCCCCTGCTCAAGATCCTCATTGGCCAATCCAGTCTTACACGACGGGCACCAATTAATCGGATCAGAGGATTCGTATGCCAAACCATTTTTCCAAAACTGCAAAAATATCCACTGCGTCCACCGGTAGTATTCCGGATCCGTCGTATCGATCTCCCGTTCCCAGTCGTGAGTGAAACCAATCTTCGTCAACTGCTTCTTGAACGTCGCGATGTTCTTCTTCACCGACATGCTCGGATGTAGCTTATTCTTTAAAGCATACTGTTCTGCCGGTAAACCAAAAGCATCCCACCCCATCGGATGAAGCACTCCATATCCCTGGAGTTGCTTCAAACGTGCCATAACATCCGTCGCAATATATCCACGCGGATGTCCGACATGCAACCCGGCACCAGAAGGATACGGGAACATATCCAAAACATAAAATTTCTTCTTCCGAGAATACTGACGATACACGCCCGTTTCTTCCCAAAGCTTCTGCCACTTCTTTTCAATGATCGCCGGCTGGTAACTTCGTTGCATAGACATGATTGATTCATCCTACTCCGCGAATTATCAAAAGTGGCACTGTCAATACAGACAGAAGGATATGTGATGAAAACGAGTAAAGACATAAAACCTACAGAAATACTCTAACGCATTTTTCCATTTTACACAAGATAAAAGAGGCTATTATAAGCCTCTTTATATCGATCAAATTTATTTAATGGAGTATCTCACGCACCGCATCGACCGCTTTTTGCGGGGTCGTCAATGATTTTACCAAATAGAAACGCGTCGCATCCAGTTCACCAACGCGTTTAAATGAAGCCTGATCATCCTGATTACTAAGAACAATCACAGGAATCCTTGAAAGAGACGGGTCATTCTTCAATGCTTCCAAAACCCAAACCCCGTCCTTAATTGGCATCTGAATATCCAGCAAAATGATATCCGGATGTCGGCTCCGAACAAGAGCAAGACCCTCTGCACCATCCATTGCCGAAAGAGTCTCGAACCCCTCACTCTCAAACTTGAGACTATATATCTCCTGAATATTCACATCATCATCAATGATACAAACAATCCGTTTGCCAAATGCATCACTCATACCGTACTTGCCAATTTATTCGGTTATAGTAGAATCACCCGCCAGTGCTTCTGCAACGATATCAACCACTTTCTGCGGTGTGGTAAGTGTCTTAACGATATAATAACGTACTGTCCCCAAATCACTGATTTTTTGAAACATCTGATCGGTATTATTGTTGCTCAAAACAACAACGGGAATGGTCATAAGTTGAGCATCGCGACCCAAAGCATCTAGCACACTCACGCCGTCCATCTTCGGCATGAACAGATCCAAAACAATCACATCTGGATCCTCGGCACGAATAAGCGCCAATCCAGCTTCTCCATCTTCTGCCGTCACAACCTCATACCCTTCCTGCTCAAAACGCATGCGATACATCGCCAAAATATCCAGATCGTCATCCACAATACAGATCTTCTTTCTTGCTACCTGGGCGACATTTATCATAAGCCTTGCATTATATTTATTGCTTACGTCTTCATAATGGTACACGTATCATACCCTGCCTATCTCTCCAGACGGTCTCCACAACACCAATCAGCTATTTGAAAAGCAGCTTATAATTTTTTGACCAATACACGATCCCATTATAATACCCCGCGCTAAAGCCGCCAAGATAGCTAATAGAACTACTTCGGATCACGGAAGCGCTACTCGATGTGGCACCAGCTTTCTTCAGTTTGAGCGCCATAGCCATCACACCATCAGTCAAATTCCAAGGGTCAGGATTCTTGTGTCCCGTCTGTGCGCTGATCTGAGGGGCATATGCATTCCAAACGTCCGACATAAACTGCGGTACCCCCATCGCTCCTCCCTGACCAATATAACTACGCGGATTACACGATACTTTCTTATCTTTACTGTATCCTAAGTCCTTCACAATTTTAACAAACAAGCCCTTGCGTCTCATAAGCGTATCGATAGAAGCTTGCCACTTCTTGTTTTTCTTCAACAAACTCCTATATTGAGCCAGAGCACCCTTCTCAACCTCAGCGTATGTGCATTGCCCCGTATTCGCACCCAAATTTGTCTCCATCTTCAAAAATCCATACAGCACCCCCTCTGGTACACCAGTTCTCTTACTTGCAAACTCTACCGCCTCGCGGATGTCTTTCGCGTTATACGACTTTCCCGTCAATTGTGACAAGTCGCCCTGTAATTCTGCCAATTCCTTACTCAGACGACTAATGATCTGTTGTTGATCTGTCAAATCTGCTTGTGTATCAATTTTCGCTATGGTGAGAGACTTTTCCTGCTCACTTTTTAGACGGAGTAGGCGTTCATGCTCAATTTTTGCATCCTCTAACACCGTCCTCTCTTCATCAGCGGTATCATGAGCCGCTTCGAGTTCATCGGCAATCACGCTAATCTTCTCTTGTATCGTCATCAAGTTTCCTCCCTCAACGAGATGCTCTTGTAACGCCTTCTGATCCAAAATCATTTCCGCCAACTGGTTTCTCCTGTTATCGTACAAACTCTGTATCAGTTCTTGCAAAAGATGTTTTTGTAATACGATCTCATTCTCGATCGCGGCTATTTCTGCCTGCTTGCCACTGATCACTGACTCCGTATCCGACAACAGACCCATCGTGCGCACAATCAGTTGTTTAGTGACCACGAGCGAACCGGTAATCTGACCCAGATTTTGTTTCAAAACAGCTTCTTTCTTTTGCGCTGCCTCCAGCTGCTTCTCGGTTTTTTTGATATCATCCTGGATATCTCCCGCATCATCCGCCGCCCGAGTCGAAGCGACCGGTACAAAAGCTGCGCTACAGACTCCGATCAAGAGACTGCATGCACTAAGAATAGCGATTGTCCGTTTGATTCTTTGCATGCCGCTAGTATACCACTTTTTCGGAATTTCCGCTTGACAGGAAATTAAAAAAAGAGAATACTGGCTCGGTTGGCTCGATTATCTGATTTCCTTTCCGAAGAATCTTTCGGTAGGGAATATCCCGTAACTGTGTCAGTTTTTTATTCCGTTTTTTTCCAATCTGAAACAAGGAGGAATCATGCAAGAAGAACAGCACGTACGCAAACATGCACTCATGACCTGCTATGACGGTCGTGTTGATGACATCGTGAGTGATCTCATCACAGCAATCCGCAATGATGGAGAGCTTCTCGGAAAGTCTATTTACCGGCCGGCCGGAGGCATCCACGTGCTCCTTGGAAAAAGTGAATGTCGACAGGCATTCTACGAGATGCTCACCGCATTACGCGATATCGCGGGAATCGATGTCTTTCATCTCTTCCCTCACACGAATTGTCGATACTGCGGTCTCTGCCTCTCGGAAAAACTCGGCAACGGCACACAAAGCGATCTTCGTTTTCACGTCCAAAGCGCCACAAGGATGCTCCTCGGACTCGAGAATCACTTCAACCGTATCGGCGGAGTACAGCCTGCATTCGATGTAAGAATCATTCTCACGACTGATCAACGTATCGTGACCATCGAAGAGGCTCAACAATTACTACCAAACATTCCCGCCGACCGCGAGCACGGGCATACGTGTTGTCTCGCCGAATGCGAAAACAATTAAACCAGCAGAAACACGCACGAACACACATGAAAAAAGCGACCCACGGGCCGCTTTCTTTTTTTCTCACTTTTTTTGATGACGCTATTCTTCTGTTTCATCCGAAGCGGCAACTGGAGCCAATGCTAGATCCTTAGACGCTTGGAGGGTCACCTTCTCAATCTCCTTGATGAGCTTCGGATCGGCCTTGAGCGCCGTCTTGGCATTCTCGCGTCCGACTCCAAGCTTGATTTCACCGAAAGAATAGGAATTTCCGGCCTTCTTGATGATGCCGCACAGTACTGCCGTATCAAGCAAGTCACCCGCCTGAGAAATCCCTTCGTTATACATGATGTCGAACTCGGCAACCCGGAATGGTGGAGCGACCTTATTCTTTACCACCTTGGCCTTCACCCGATTGCCAACGACCATCTCACCCTTCTTGATCTGGGCCGCCCGACGAACATCGACACGCACCGACGCGTAAAACTTGAGTGCCTGTCCACCAGTAGTTGTTTCCGGATTCCCAAACATCACACCGATCTTCATGCGGAGCTGGTTGATGAAAATGACGATAGTATTGGAACGCGCAATGATCGAGGTCAATTTACGCAATGCCTGCGACATAAGTCGCGCCTGCCGTCCCATGTGCTGATCACCCATATCGCCTTCGATTTCCGCACGCGGCACCAACGCGGCTACCGAGTCGATGACGATGACATCGAGCGCGTTCGAACGCACGAGCGTCTCGACGATATCGAGCGCCTGCTCACCGCTATCCGGCTGAGAAATGAGCAATTCGTTGATATTCACCCCGATACGCTTCGCATATTCTGGATCAAGCGCGTGTTCAGCGTCAATGAACGCTGCTGTTCCTCCCATTTTCTGGGCGTTCGCGATAACGTGCAATGTCAATGTTGTCTTACCAGACGATTCCGGCCCGTAAACCTCGACGATACGGCCACGTGGCATCCCTCCGATACCGAGCGCGATATCGAGGGAGATTGACCCAGTCGGCACCACTTCGACATCGACCTTCTTGATCTCCCCAAGCTTCATGATCATCCCCTCGCCGAACTTCTCCTTGATTTCATCAACGACGCTCTCGATACCCTGCTTCTTTTCCCCTGTTTTCGCTTTCGCCATATCATTACATGCATAAATGAATTACTCCCCTCTCAATAAGTATACGGGTTCAGGGCTGTGCCGCAAAGAGAACGTCCTTCACTGGCTGCTCCTCGGCTGACAGCGCCCGAGCTGGTTCGGAACCAACCTCAACATAGGTTGCTCTCCCGTTATCCGAAGAAAGGGAAATTTCACGCTCGGCAGTAATACTCTTCTTTTCTCCCGAAACCAACGCGCCGCTCCACACTTTTATCCCATCCGCAAGCACCGTAATCTGTATTGTTTGTTCTGGCGCGCTCACCACCAATGAGACGCGATGTTGTGCTTCAGGAGTCAGTGAATCCTCATCGTGCACTGCTTGTTCGGGAATGAAGGCTGCGTCGATACGAATTGTCTCTCTTCGTTCTTTCTCGAAGCGATTGACTGCTGATATATCAATAATATTGAGTCCTGGTTGGAGCAACAATTTTTCCACAAAATTTCCTTCGGCATCAACAGAAACTGGCTCTCCGTTGATCGATACACGCGCTCTTTTGTCTGTCTCACCACGCACGAAAAGATCGGCGTGGAATACGATATCCTGATCTATCGGTTCGTGAATTATCAACCGAGGCGCTGAAACAAACGCATAATACTCGCGGAACAAATACACGAATGTAACCAGTACAGCGACCGTGATGATCATAGCCCACACCATCCGCGCCGTCACTACAAAAACCGGCCATTTCACTCCTGATAACCGTTTCGTGTCCACAGTCTGCGGCGTTGCACCAAGACTAGCCTGAATCTCCTGTTCTCGTTCATACAACCGAAGAATCGCCGCTTCGTCACACCCAAGACATCTCGCATATCCACGAAGAAATCCACGTACATACACCTCTGCCGGCAGTGCCGTATAGACCCCTTTTTCAATAGCCTCAAGATATTTCACCTGGATTTTGGTCGCTCGAGATACTTCTACAAGACTCATCCGATGCTCTATTCGGATTTTCTGTAGCTTCTCGCCTAATGTGAATGATGCAACCTTCTTCCTGGTAAATCCACTCCCTGTTATATCCATAACCGTGCTGAGAACAGAGTGAAACAGTCCGATCTGTCTCTTCCCGTTCAGAAAATCAGGACAGAAAAAATACACCCATCCTCAAGCCTGCCACTTATCCCGCTGCGCCTGATCATACATGACATCATCTCCATATTCCCGGACGTCTTTCGTGTCAATGTCCGCAACCATATCCCGTCCGATAAGCACCTGTTTTTTTCCATCAACCATTCCAACTACTCCCTGGTCTTCAAGAAGTTGCATCAAGCGCGCTGCCCGTGGGTATCCGATGCCAAAGGCCGTTTGCAAAGAAGTGGTCGAGGCTTTCTGTGAACGGATAAAGAGACCCTTGGCTGGCTCAAAAAACTCATCCTTCGCACCTCCTTCATTCGATCCGTCTGACCCTCTGCCATCCCTCCCGTCCGAGGTAATATCGTCCTCGAGACTTTCCTCTCCTTCTCCCCACGATTCTTTTTCCTTGCGCCAGTGGTTGGTTACCCGACGCACTTCGTCGGTTGAGATATATATCCCCTGCAAGCGCCGTGTTTCACCATTGGATGCTACGTACAACATGTCGCCGTTTCCAAGCAATTTCTCTGAGCCACCTGCATCCAAAATCGTTCGAGAATCTACCTGTGATGACACTTGAAACGCGATTCTCGTTGGAAGATTCGTCTTAATCAGACCCGTAATCACTTCGACGCTTGGACGTTGTGTCGCCAAGATAAGATGGATGCCAATCGCTCGGGACATCTGCGCCAATCGGACGATTTTTGGCTCAACCTCCTTGCCATACGCCACCATGATTTCCGCCAACTCATCGATGATGATCACAATAAATGGCAAGGCTTCCAAATCCACTTCACGTATTGCTCCGGTTCGTTCATCAATCTCTGTCTTACGATATCCTTCACGGCAGAGTGTATGATATGACGGCAGATCACGGACATGAACCGCTTCGAGTAATTTATAACGGCGCTCCATCTCGCCAATCGCCCACTGGAGCGCATTCACTACTTTTTTACCATCCACTATCACTTCAGTTTTGAGATGAGGAATACCACGATACATTGATAACTCTACTCGCTTTGGATCAATTAAAATGAATTTCACATCGTCAGGGGAGTTCTTATACAAGAGCGAGGTCAGAATAGCGTTAATACAAACGCTTTTTCCGGATTTGGTTCGGCCTGCAATCAACAGGTGAGGCATCTCATCGAGATCTGCGACCACATTCTTCCCTGTAACATCCTGACCAATACCCAAAAGCAGAGGTCTCTTCGTATCCCGAAACTCGCGGCTTTCGACAACTTCGCGCATGCGCACCATCGCCTTAGACTTATTCGGAATCTCAATACCAATATAGGATTGTCCGGGAATTGGAGCCTCAATTCGAATAGACTCTGCTGCCAAAGCAAGCGCGAGATTCGTCGAAAGGGTCGTGATCCGTGAGAGTTTCACCCCAACACCCGGTCGAAACGTATATTGTGTCACCGTAGGTCCAACCTGCACCTCACCCGGCTCCACCTCGATACCGAAATGTTTCAATGTGCTCATGATCACCTGCTTGGAGTGTTCGGTATCTCCACCAGCCGCCACACCGGATTTTGATTCAAGAAGCTCAGTGGAAGGTAATATCCAATCTGGTCGAATACGTCGGCGGCGGCGCTTCACCACCGCTTCTGCTACCACTCCCTCTGCATCAACATCAAGAGAAACTGCTTCTTCTAACTCAGATTGTTCCACCTCCAGTTCACCAGACACCACAGGAGAGATGGCTCGCTCATCGTGAAATCGAAGATTCGTAATATTCCCCTCAGCCAAATCCGTCTCCGAGAGAGACCCCGATCCGTTTCCTGTCTGCATGTCCCCTTGAACCTCCGCGCGTAGGAAATCGGTATCACTCACTACAACCCGATCCGGATCAAGCGATACTTCATCCTGAGCAACAGAAGATGCCGAACCGATACTCTCTTGCGCAATCTGATCAGTTATTTTCTGGGACTGCTCCATCCCAAATGTACCGAAACGACTCCGGAGAGCCTCGCCAAACCGCATAAGAGAGACATTGAACGCTGCGATAATGCCAATCAAAAACAACATGCCCAACAGCACCCCACCGGCCAGCTTGCTCGAAAACGTGAGCAAAAGTACCGCGAGACCAAACCCCACGAATCCGCCGCCCTGCCCTTCTTCGGCGAGTCGCATCAAATCATCTGTTGTCTCACCTAACATCAAATGTATGAATCCGAGAATCGATACAAAGGCGACCAAAAGTCCGAGATATTTGACTACATCTGCCAAGGTGGTCCTGCGACGGATAAGGAGCATGGCCGCGGCGACCAAAAGTACCAATGGGAATGGCCATTTTCCATATCCGAAAAGCATACCCATGCCATGGTCGATCAGAGATCCCAACTTACCAGCCGCGTCAACATACCCCAGCACAATCACGACTGAAAAAGCGAGCAAAAAAACCGCGGCAATACTGCGCTTAGCATCGCTGTGCAAAATATCGAGAAAACGGAAACTCCCCCCATCCGCTTCCGGTTCTTTTTCGGCTGTTTTCTTTTTCCCCATACGATTTTTAGTATACCATTCAGGCTACACAAAAAGAAAGACATGCGTTCACCGATAGGCCGGTTATTTGACATAAGCTTTCTAAAAGAGTATAGTTTTGATTTGTACCTTACAGAATACTATCGAAGTTTGGCTTCTATGCAAGTCTTTTCAA
>CAYRWQ010000004.1:0-8805 GCA_964428075.1 uncultured Bdellovibrionales bacterium | reverse complement strand
TACAGAATACTATCGAAGTTTGGCTTCTATGCAAGTCTTTTCAACCAACCAGGAGAACAGGAATGAACACCTGCCAACAACAGGTCATCAATGCGCTCAATGTTGCCTATTACACAGGGGAGTTTCTCCGAACAGCAGATGCAGAATATGAGGAGGAGGAGGAGAAGCATCGATACGATATCCACGACCGTAATTGTCGGGAGGTGTACCTCGCTCAGGAGACCAAACGTCGGTCAGTATTTGGACTTGGTCGTGTACAAGACCTCATGCGGGGTCCACCGGAAGGCTATCAGCAGGCAGCGGGTATCCTGGCCAGTATTCGCGAATGGATTACTAGCCATATCGAGTGGAATTACCCGTCTTACCATCATCCTACCTGGGTAGTGTTCAACGCAGCATTTATGGAAGTCGAGGCGTTACAGCACGAACTAGATGCCAAATTCGAAGAAAAAAGAGGAATAGACTGCTGAAACACAGCAACCAAACGGCGGAATTCTAGTGATTCCGTCGTTTTCTGTCTCTCACTGGATCAGACGATACGGAAACATCAAAATACCCTACCCCAACGAATATTTGGGTAGGGTATTTTTCGTTCATAGAAGCACTATACGCGCTCGCTTACACCTGCGTATCCGAACTCCGATACCCCGTACCAGCCGGAATTAGACGTCCGATAATCACGTTTTCTTTGAGGCCGCGCAAGTGATCTTCCTTCCCCTGCACCGCGGCATTGATAAGTACCCGGGCTGTTTCCATAAAGGATGCTGCTGAGAGGAAAGATTCCGTCGAAAGTGCCACTTTGGTGATGCCCAAGACCAAAGATTCGGCTGTTGCTTCTTTACACGCTTTGTCACGCATCTCATCGTTCGCTTCTTCGAACTGATCACGTTCAACGACATCACCCGGAAGCAACATCGAATCACCCGGGTCGATGATACGCAAACGCGACATCATCTGACGAATAATGACCTCGATATGTTTGTCATTGATGCCTTCACCCTGACTGGCGTAGATTTCCTCAATCTCACGGATGATATAACGGTGTACCGCCTCACGACCCATGACCTCATAGAGTTTCCGGAGATCAATATGACCTTCACAAAGCACTGATCCAACCGCCACCAAATCACCCGCTTTTACCTTGAGTACAATATTGGATGGAATCGAGAATTCATGCGTTTTCCCTCCGTTTTCAAGAACGAGAATTTTGGTCGTCTTCCCACCATCCTTGTTAATTGACTGGATTTGACCATCCACATCCGACAGAACGGCCTCCATTTTTGGAATACGCGCTTCAAAAATTTCTTCAACGCGCGGGAGACCCTGGGTGATATCCGAACCAGCAACACCACCCACATGAAAAGTACGCATCGTCAACTGAGTGCCTGGTTCACCGATAGCCTGTGCGGCGACAACACCAACCGATGCCCCCATCTCAACAAGTGCGCTCCGCCCGAGGTCAACCCCATAACAAATACGGCAAACGCCACGACGCGCTTTGCAAGTCACAAGTGAACGAATCTTCACCTTGTCGATCAATTTCTCAGCTTCAATCTCCTTAGCAGCTTCCTTGCCGACCAAGACACCTTTTTTCACCAGAACCGCCTTGGTTTCTGGGTGTTTTACTGTCTCAAGTGCCGTTCTCCCTTCAACACGGCTAGCAAATGAGATACCGGTATTATCCGAATCCTCACGATAGAGATATACTCCCTCAGTATCTCCGCAATTTTCGGTACGAACGATAACGTCTTGCGCTACATCCACCAAGCGACGAGTAAGATACCCGGCAGTCGCCGTGCGAAGAGCAGTATCCGCCATACCCTTCCGCGCGCCATGAGTCGAAATGAAATATTCAAGTACGTTAAATCCTTCCTTAAACGAGCTCTTCACTGGCAACTCAATCGTTTCGCCCGTTGCGCCAGACATCAGACCCTTCATACCGGTCATCTGTACCACCACCGACTCAGATCCGCGCGCTTTGGAATACACCATAGAATACACAGGACCCTCTTTGTCAAGCGAGCGACGCACGGCATCAGTGATTTCCCCCTTCGCCTCATTCCAGATTTCAATGGTTCGGTTCCGTCGCTCCTCATTAGTGAGCAGGCCCATATTGTATTGCTCTTTCACCTCGATAATCCGTCCTTCCGCGGCGATCATAATCGCCGGTTTTTCCTCCGGTACCTTGAGATCATCCATTCCCCAGCTAATACCCGACTTGGTCACCGCCCGAAATGACACATCCTTCAGGCGATCAGCAAACTTCGCTGTCTCTTCCTGTCCGATTTCAGAAAGAATACGGGACATGAGTACCTTCAGATCTTTCTTGGTCATCTCGTGATTCACAAAACGAATCTCTTCTGGCAAAACATCGTTCAACAGAACCCGGCCAGCTGAGGTCTCGATTATCACACCATTAAACAACAATTTAATCGCCGCATTCACATCAATAATACCGCTCTGATAGGCAAAAATAGTCTCATCCATCGATGAAAATATTTTACCCTCGCCCTTCATGTTCTTCCTGATATGCGTAAGGTAATAGACTCCTAATACCATATCCAATGTCGCAGACACAATCGGCTCGCCAGAGGCAGGCTTCAAGAGGTTCTTCGAAGACAGCATCAGCGTGGCGCATTCCTCTCGTGCCTGATCAGTAAGCGGCACATGAACTGCCATCTGATCACCATCGAAATCCGCGTTGAAAGCCGAACACACCATCGGGTGCAGTCGGATAGCTTTCCCTTCGATCAACACCGGCTGGAAAGCCTGAATCGAGAGGCGATGGAGAGTCGGGGCGCGGTTCAACAGTACATAGTGTCGCTCGATAATCTCGTCCAAAATTTCGTATGCTTCTTCTGTCTCGGCGTCTACCATCCGTCCGGCTGTGCGGACATTGTGGGCAAATTCTTTCTCAATCAGTTTCTGAATGATAAACGGCTTGAAAAGCTCCAAAGCCATTTTCTTCGGTAACCCGCATTGATGCAGTTTGAGCTTCGGTCCTACCACAATAACCGAGCGTCCCGAGTAATCAACGCGCTTCCCGAGAAGATTCTGACGGAAACGTCCTTGCTTGCCCTTCAAGGCATCCGCGAGAGAACGCAGTGGGCGACGCTGCCCGGTCGACGCTGCTGTCGATGCCTGACCTCGACGAGCGCTGTTGTCAAAAAGCGCGTCAACTACTTCCTGCAACATACGCTTCTCATTGCGCGTGATGACCTCTGGAGCCCCAATCGCCAGAAGCTTTTTCAGACGATTGTTGCGATTGATGATACGACGATACAGATCGTTCAAATCAGAAGTTGCAAAACGACCTCCGTCCAGGGCTACCATCGGACGCAGATCCGGCGGAATCACAGGGATAATGGTCGGAAGCATCCACTCGAGTTTGAGATTTGCTTTTTCGAATCCCTGAAATACCTTCAATCGCTGCAGAGTTTTTTTGGTATCCATCAATTCTCCGGATTCTAATTCTGTCTTAAGTCTCGAGATTTCAGATGCGATATCGACCCGTTCAAGAATTTTTCGGATCGCTTCGGTACCGATACCAGCAGTGAAGATCTGACCAAATCGGCTGGAAAGATTAAAATATTCCACCTCGGAAAGAATCTGATTCGGACGGACATTCTTAATATCATCTTTCGCTCCCCGATACTGATCTTTCAAATCTTCCAGAGCTGATTCAGTACCCTTTTCGCTCCGATTTTCGGCCTTGACTTCACGTTGTTTTGCCTTGTACTCACGATCAAGTTGTTCGAGCGACTGTGACTTCAAGTCTTCGTTCACATCCATGATGATATACGACGAGAAGTAGATAACTCGCTCGAGCTCTTGTGGTGAAATACCAAGCACTAACCCAACCTTTGATGGAACTCCTCGAAGAAACCAGATGTGCGACACCGGACAGGCCAGCTTGATATGACCCATACGCTCCCGACGGACAATCGCACGCGTCACTTCGACGCCGCACTTATCACAAACGATGCCATTGTAGCGGATACGCTTATATTTACCACAATAACATTCCCAATCCTTGGAAGGACCAAAAATGCGTTCACAAAACAAACCATCTGGTTCATATCGTTGAGTGCGATAGTTGATAGTTTCTGGCTTAGTCACCTCTCCGGTTGACCACTCCAAGATTTGTTCAGGACTCGCGAGCGTCAACCGCACGCTGTCGAAATCGCTCACCTTAGTAATGTTTTCAGTTGACATAGGTTCGTTCTCGTTTTAGTGCAGATTAGACGGTCTCGGTGATACGTGGCTCATCTTCCGGCTCCTCTATTTTCGCTCCCTTGAGCTCAACATTCAAACAGAGCCCCTTGAGTTCATTCACCAATACATGGAACGATGCCGGGATGTTCGGACTCTTAATGGATTCACCCTTGATAATCGATTCGTATGCCTTTGAGCGACCCAACACATCATCAGACTTGATCGTCAGCATTTCCTGAAGCGTGTGCGCAGCTCCGTACCCTTCAAGTGCCCACACTTCCATTTCACCGAAACGCTGCCCTCCGAACTGTGCCTTCCCACCTAATGGTTGCTGAGTAATGAGAGAGTACGGCCCAATAGAACGCATATGCAGCTTGTCTTCAACCAAATGATTGAGCTTCATGATGTACATGATGCCCACCGTCGATTCATTGTCGAAGGGTTCACCGCTTTTACCGTTGATGAGGCGCACTTTTCCGTTTTCCGGTAACCCTGCCTTCCTAAGCTCAGACTTGATATCCGTTTCTGATACACCGTCGAGAGCAGCACTCGCCACGGTATACCCAAGCTTGCTCGCTGCCCACCCGAGATGTGTTTCCAAGATCTGTCCGATATTCATGCGCGAGGCGACACCAAGCGGGTTCAAAATAATATCAACTGGTGTCCCATCTGGAAGATGCGGCATATCTTCTACCGGTGGGATATGTGAAATCACACCCTTGTTCCCATGCCGTCCAGCCAACTTGTCACCAACTGAAATTTTGCGCATCTGAGCGATAGAAACCTGAATCTGTTGGAAAACACCCATCGGCAACTTATCTCCACGTTCACGAGAGAAAATTTTGATGTCTACCACCTTGCCCCGTTCTCCATGCGGCAAGTACAACGAGGTATCTTTCACGTCGCGCGATTTTTCACCAAAGATGACACGTAACAGGCGTTCTTCTGCCGTCAAATCACCCTCACCCTTCGGTGTAATCTTTCCGATCAGAATATCACCAGACAAAATCTCCGCCCCGACACGAATGATGCCGGTTTCATCAAGATTCTTGAGTCGGTCTTCGCCGATATTAGGGATGTCACGCGTCACGATCTCAGGCCCAAGCTTCGTGTCTCGCACATCAATGGAGAAATCCTCAATATGGATCGAACTCCATCGATCAGCGTGCACCACCCGTTCCGACACGATAATAGCATCTTCATAATTGAATCCCTCCCACGGCACGAAAGCCACAAGCATATTTTGTCCTAAAGCGAGTTCGCCATGATCAGTCGAGGCACCATCAGCCAACAGGTCACCTTGCTCAATCATCTGCCCCTTCGAAACACGTGGCACCTGATTCATGGACGTAAAAGAGTTGGATCGTTCAAAGTTCTGCAAGATATACGAACGATCGAAATACTCCTTCTTTGAACCAACTGGAGCCTTGGAACGTACCACGATTTCATTGGCATCCACCTTGACCACCTCTCCTGCGTCGATAGAAAGCAACACTTGACCCGAGTCGCGAGCCGCCTTATCTTCAATACCCGTCCCGACAATCGGTGCCTGCGGCATCACGCACGACACAGCCTGACGTTGCATATTCGAACCCATCAGTGCGCGGTTCGCGTCATCGTGTTCGAGAAATGGAATCAGCGCAGTCGCCACCGAAATACACTGCTTCACCGATACATCGATATAATCAAGGTCTACCGCTTCTGCCATACCCGGATGCCCTTTGATACGCGCCTCGATCATAGCATCGGTCACGTTACGATACTCGTCAAGTTTGATACCCGCGTGCGCGATAGTTTTGCGATCTTCCATGATCGCGTTCAAATATTCAATATCAAGCGTGACAAACGGGTGAACGGCCACCATCTGCCCCTGCTTCTTCGCGGCCACCTGAGCCGCCTGCTCGGCACTGAGTACCTCACCTGCCGTGGCGACACCCTCAATGGTTTCTTTCAAAATGCGATGGGTCAAGGCTTTTGGTTCAGCCTCGACTTCCTTCTTCACGATCAGATACGGTGTTTCCAAGAAACCATATTCGTTCACCTTGGCATAAGAAGCCAAATGACCGACCAGACCAATATTTGGACCTTCTGAAGTCTGCACCGGGCAAATCCGTCCATAATGGCTATGATGCACATCACGCACTTCAAATCCGGCTCGCTCACGCGTCAACCCTCCCGGACCCATCGCCGAAAGACGGCGCTTGTGCTCGAGTTCGGCAAGTGGATTCACTTGATCCATGAACTGTGACAACTGCGAGCTTGAAAAGAATTCTTTCACGCTCGCTGCCACGGGACGTGGGTTGATCAGCTGGCCTGGTACCACGGTCTCCACATCGCAAGTCGACATACGATCCTTGATATTGCGTACCATCCGATACATACCAACGCGCAACTTGTTCTGAATCAACTCACCCACCGCGCGCACACGGCGATTCCCGAGATGATCGATATCATCGGCTCGCCCTTCTGGATCATTATTCAGACGAATAATCTCCTTGATAATCAGGAAAAGATCTTCGATATTGAGTACGCGATTTTCTTCCGTATCTTCACGATCGACAGAAAGTCTCTGATTCAACCGATACCTACCGACTGCGCCAAAATCATAACGCTCAAAATTGAAAAACATCGCGTCGATCATCTGTTTGGCGTTGTCTACCGTAGCCAGATCTCCCGGGCGGAGACGCTTGTACACTTCGATATACGCCTCGCCCTGCGAGTGTGTCGGATCTTTCAAAAAAGTCGTGTCAATATACTTCACATCTCCGCTATCACAATCCACGAACTCTCCCCGCAGACGCTTCTCATCGCATCCGAAAGCTCGAAACAGAGTCGATACCGGGAGTTTGCGCTTACGATCGATTTTCACCGAGAGAACCCCATCCAGATCGGTCTCAATCTCCAGCCAAGCGCCCCTATTCGGTATGATTTTCGCGCCGAAAAGCTTTTTACCCTTTTGAAACTCCATGGTGAAAAAGACTCCTGGGGAACGGATAAGCTGTGATACGACCACACGCTCCACACCATTGATGATAAAGGTCCCGCGCTCGGTCATCATCGGGAAATCGCCAAGATAAATCTCCTGCTCCTTGACCTCACCGGTCTTTTTCAGCAACAGCGTTGCCTTGGCGCGCAAAGGAGCTTCGTAAGAAATGTTTTTCGCCTTCGAGACCGACGCAGGATATTTCGGCTCATCCAGGTAGTACTCATCCAGAGTCAATTCAAGATCCTTGTTGGTAAAATCAGTAATCGGGTTCACTTCATTCAAAAGTTCCTTCAAACCTTTCTTCCAGAACCACGCATAGGCATCCTTCTGTACCTCGATCAAATCCGGCAACGAGACCGTAATTCGGTTATTAAAAAATTTACGCTTGGTGAGCGAAGACTGTGCTCCAATGGAATCTTTCACCCGCAGAACTCGTTCCGTTTTTTGAGACATAAAAACGCGCTCACAGGCATTCTTCTTGCGCAGGAATTTCCCGAAACACAAGCCGAGCCGGTGAGATTACAATTAAACTATCGAATTATGAACAGGGCGCATGTTCGCTCCATTCTGTTGGAAACCGTGAGTTACCTTCTCTCTGTAACTACCATCCCAACCCGGTCTCGCCATCCAGACCTGACACCAATAAGGCGATTTCGAGACAGAAAAAGTCAGCCACTCTTCTTGACAATACCAAAAATGCTAGCAACTCCCTTCTTTTTTGTCAAATGTAATCCAAAAACCGGCTTTTTTGAGCCTTCCGAAAAATAAAATGTAATTTGTGTTTGTCATGCTTCACCCTCATTTGATGTCCCCTGATGTTTCCATCGGAGCCGAAGCCTGTGCACCGAAAGTATACACTGAGGCGACAGTCTCCGCAATACGTTTCGAGGTCGAAGCGTCTGGTAATTCTGAAATGACCTCAAAAGCCATCACCGCCTCCGGTTGAATATGTACCTCATGCAATACCTCTTCAATCGCCTCAAAAACACGCCGCCCCATATCGCGCGACTCTTGCCATTCCCGTGACGCTCGTTCCTTCCCGTTTTCAAAAAGTACGAGCCGTGACTGCCCCGATTCTACTGTAATCACCAGTCTATAAGCCATATATATGCCCTCAAAAACTCAACATGCCACACTCATTCTTCAACTTCCAACGCTCATTTTATTCTCCCCCAATCAAAATTCCAAGGATCAGACTTCCGTCCGGGCGCGATATCGGCATGCCCGACGACATGTGTGATTGGATAGGTTTCTTGAAGATATGCAAGTAAATCACGCACCGCCTGATACTGTTCCTCAGTATACTGATCATCTTTCGCGTTCAGTATTTCCACGCCAAGAGAAAAATTATTCACATTTTCCCGGCCATCTGGCATAGCAGAGACCCCTGCATGATACGCAATATTCTTCTCACTGACGAGCCGATGCACCACGCCTGCCCGATCAATAAGAAAGTGTGGCGCGACTCCATAACTTTTCCAAATATCGATCACTCGGTCTACCGCATACCGATCACCGCCCTGATTATTAAAAGAAGTATGAAGTACGACAGTATCAATGTCTGCCACTTTTCTTCCGACTTTTTCAAAACCAAAAGAAACAAG
>CAYRWQ010000003.1:51583-57374 GCA_964428075.1 uncultured Bdellovibrionales bacterium | reverse complement strand
GCTGGGGAGGAAGGGATCGAACCTTCGTATGGGGGCTTCAAAGGCCCCTGCCTTACCGCTTGGCTACTCCCCAAGTGCATGATTATGTGTCTATTTTTGTTCAGATACGATTTTACCACCGAGCATCTCGAGTGCATGGGAAACGAGGAGAGAATCTGATGCCGTTGTTTCGGGGGCGGAATTGGCGGCTTTTTCGAGGATGATCTGAAATTTCGGCTCGAACGAAAGAATTTTAGCAAAGGCTTGGGCGAGCGTCAATTTGCTGACGGGATCTTCCAGGCGTTCTTTGTGGAATTGGTGTTTGGTCTGGAGTATGAGTATTTGACCGCGTACTTCTATCGGATTGGACTGCATGAGTGCGATGGCGAGTGAAGCATTCATGACCTTCGTTTGCGTGACGATATTTTTCCAGGCGATTGTGATATCGTCAAGCGAAAATAGGGGAGGGGCGTTTTCGCGTGCGTTTGAGACTGATGTGTTTTCTGTCTGAGTAGTTTCTGTGACTTTTTGTGGAGCAGTGGTGGCGTGGCGCGGCGTAGTCGGATGTGTTTTTGGCGGCGTGTGAGCAAGAGGAGGCAGAGGAGCCGATTGATCAGGAGCCGGAGATGGGCTCAGTTTGAACGGACGAGAGACCGGAAGCGTCTCTTGTGGAGAGAGTGTTTTTACGATGGCGATTTCGAATGGGAGTTCTGGAATGGGCGCGTTTTTTGAGTCACGTTTGGCGGTTTGGAAGAGTTCAAGCATGTGGACGATTTCGCGTGGAGTGAGTCGGGAACCGAGACTGATGATGGCTTGACGTTTGGTTTCATCCTGATCCTCAAGCAATGAGGTGGCTTCTTGTGGCGCGGCACTCACGAGCAGGAGTTTGCGCAAGAAATTGAGAAATGAGCTAGCAAAAATAGTGAGATCTTTACCGTCTTCGGAGAGCGTACCCATAAGACGAAGAGCGGCGATCAGGTCTCGATTGGCGAGCTGTTCTGCCAGAGCGATGAGATTGTCGGTCTGCGAGGAGCCGAAGAGTGCAGCGACGGTTTCTTCGTCGATTGCGTTTTCGGAGAGACTTATTACTTGCGTGAGAATAGATTCTGCATCACGCATGCCTCCCTCGGCGATTTCAGCGATTATGCGAAGCGCACCTGGCGTGATGGTGATTTTTTCTGATCGGGCGATGTAGGCGAGCTTGGCCTCAATACTTTTAACGGGGAAGCGCACAAGGTCGAAGCGTTGGACGCGAGAAAGAATGGTATCGGGTACTTTGTGGATTTCGGTGGTGGCGAGGATGAAAACGGCATGCGCGGGGGGCTCCTCGATCGTTTTTAGTAGGGCGCTAAAAGCACCTGTTGAGAGCATGTGGACTTCATCGATGATGTATATTTTATGAGAACCGGTGGTCGGAAGGAGCTTGATGGTATCGCGGAGCTCACGGATATGATCAACACCCGTGTGCGAAGCAGCATCGATTTCAATGATGTCGAGTGAACGACCTTCTTCGGCCTGTCGGCAGTGTGTGCAGGTGTCACAGGGTTCGGCATCTTTTCGTTGGTTGCAGTTGATTGCTTTGGCGAAGAGGCGAGCGAGGGTTGTCTTGCCGGTGCCACGCGGCCCTGTGAGTAGATAGGCTTGCCCAACCCGGCCAAGCTTGAGGGCATTTTCAAACGTCCGAACTGTTGATTGTTGTCCGATGATATCTGAAAAATGTTTGGGACGGTATTTTCGATAGAGTGTGACAGACATAAGTGTGCGGGAGTCATAAGAATCATAGACTGTATGGAGATTTTTTTCGCAGTCGACGTCTCATTGTACCTCTTTTCAAAATAGAAAAAAAGTACCTGTTTGAGGATTTTGGGGATTCTGTGCTTCGGTGACGGCAAATGGAACGTATATCAGTGGTTATTCTCAGATTTTTTGAAAACGATGAATTTGTATCCGATAAAATTCCAGGCGAGTCCGGAGATGCTGCCAAAAGCTGCGCCGATGAGCCCCCATTGATCGGCTGTGAGCCCCCCAAACTTGTGGAAAAAGGAAAAGACGAGTGATGATGCGGTTACATTAATGACAAATCCGACAAGGCTGACGAGGAAGAACTGCGTGAATTCAGTAGGGGATTTTTTCCCATTTGTTGTGTTGAATGTCCAGTGTTTGTTCCAGAAATAACTGTTGATATTGGCGATGATAAAGGAGATGCTTTTATAGAGGATGAAAAACGTGATCGGTATGAAGAGTGTGAAGATGATGTCGTATGAAGCGACAGCCAGACCGCTCCAGGCTGCGATGGAAAAAAGAAAGGCGAGTACTCCAAGATCAACCAGCGTGTTGAGTACGCCGATGATGATGAATTTGGTTACTTGCCAGATGATCGGTAGACGTCGGCTGATTCGAGATGCGATGAACAATCCAATCGGGACAGAGACGGTGAAGAGAGGGATGATGACGTACTTGAGTAGTTCAAAAAGTGTCGGTTTAGCAGTCTGGAGAATTGGCATGAGTAGCAGTCCAATGAAAAACCCAGTCGCGGTTCCAAAGAGGTAGTCCTTCTTGGTTTCGAAATGATTGATTTCCGTGTTGTCCATGTGTAGATGTGTGTCTTGTTTACAATTTATATTTGAGCCTTTGGTATAAGGTAACAAAATATTACATGCCCGTAGCGGGGCAGAGATAAACGGACTACCTCAAGAAGTTTGGCGGATCTCGAGGTATGGAGGCATGAAATTTTAGAGTGTTCTTAGATTTTTTCTACTGGAGGTGAGGATTGCGTTTCCGCGGCCGCTTCGGCAGCACGGATTTCTTGTTCAACTTTTTCCATATCACGTACCCATGCATCGAGTACCGAGGGATCGATAGGTTCGATGGGTTGGGTTTCATCTGCAAAAGCCGATGTTTCTCTTCCCATGGGTTTTTCTTGGAAATCAGCCTTCCATGCATTCATTGCCTCATGAGCTTCTGTGGCTTTGTGTAAATCTGATTGCCAGTTTTTATGAGAACCACGCTCGATGACATTTTCTATCGCAGCCCAGTTGCTTTCGATATCGCGAGGAAGCACAACAGCGACTTCATCACCTGGGAGAGCCTTGAAGTATGTGACGGAAGCAAGGAGGACACGGTATGGCTTGCCGTTGGTGATGACGTAATAATTTCCGTTTTCGTCCTGTGTCATGATGCCGAGGGCATTGCGACGTTCAACCGGACCGATCTGCTTGTAAAGAAACATGCCATCGTTCGTAATGGTGAGTTTGAGCATATCTCCCTCAACGAGTTTCGATTTGGATGCGTAGTTAGCTGGAACGGGGTATTGTTTTCCGTCGGTGCCGATCATAACCTGACCATCAAAAGGACCTTCGATGACAGTGCCCTCGCTGTTTGTATCGATTTTTCTGGGTCGTCCACTTTTCTTTTTCCCTTCGAGTTGCAGGAGCATGGCTTTGGCACTCTGGATAGTTTTTTCGGCGCTTTGAACCATCTCGCGAAGCGCTTGTACTTTTTGAGAACGCTCAGCTTCGGGCAGGCTCTCGAGAGGGGTTGTGTCGGATTGATGTTGGCTCATATTTTTGTGTTTTCCTGACCGAGGCATGACGCGTGGGCAGGAATCTTTTTTTGTTTTTATCTTCTCAGATAAGTATAATAATTTTTTCAGGAGCATGCAAATTATGAGAATATATCGCTTGAGTGCATTTTCAAATTTTCCGAGTGTCTCTCTTTTTCGTGTGGAGATGGAGGAGTCTTGACATTCTTTCTGAATATGTGTTAATCTTCAAATTGAGTATTTTACTTAGGGGGGTCTTTTCAGATGTTTGTCTAGTCGGGGGTTAGGGTGGTTCTGCACGAACCATGGTGAGGGATCAGGGAAATTCACTGGCCAAGTAGTTTTAAGTAATATTGTATTATGGCAACACATATCGTCTCCGCTTCAGGCAAAGCACGTTTTTCTTATGTCACTGTTCTTGAACATCTGCTCGAGCGGTTACCGTTGCGTTCACGGGGGATTATTAAGTTGCGTTTTGGGGTACCCGATGGCAGAGTTCGTACACTCGAAGAAATCGGTAAGCAATATGGGATTACCCGGGAACGAGTGCGTCAAGTCGTCGGGAGCGCACTGACACTCATTGCGTCTCATAAAGAACATCCGGAAGTCGCAGATATCATGGGGCGCGTTGAACAGGCCTTGGGAGAGAAAAGTGGCGTGATGAAGGTGGATCATCTGATCGAAAGACTGGCAGGAACTGACAAAGCGGAGCGAGCTGCACTTACCGTTTTCTTGGAGAGTCTACCGGTGTGTGGAACGGACAAGGAGAATGATCATCACGAGAAGATTTGTTTCTTGAACGGTTTTCTTTTTTCTGAGTGGAAGGAGATACATGATACTGTCATTGAGGTGCTCAAGGCATCACAAGTGGCTCTGTCGCTTGAGGAGTTATACGCGAAATTCTCTGAACACGTGCATGGGTTTTCACAGGATCGATTGCTGCACTTTTTGCTTATCTCAAAAAGTATCAAACAGAATGTTTTCGGGAAGTGGGGGTTGGCCGAGTGGAGTGAAATCAGGCCACGCGGTATGCGTGAGAAAGCGCATTTGGTACTCAAAACTTCTGCAAAACCATTACATTTTCGTGAGATCGCACAGATGATCGACGAGTATGGTTTGCATACCACGAAGCAAAAGAAAAGTCACCCACAGACGGTGCATAACGAATTGATTAAGGATCAGCGTTTCGTGCTGGTTGGCCGCGGAATCTATGCGCTGTTGGATTGGGGATATAAGAAAGGAACAGTCAGGGAGGTGATTGAAGAGATCTTGATCGAAGCGAACCGGCCTTTATCTCGAGAAGAGGTGATTGAGCGCGTGTTTGCGGTTCGTCAGGTCAAGAAATCGACCGTGGTGATCAACTTGAATACCTATTTCGTACGAGTCGGGAAGAACATCTACACTGTGAAAAAAGACACAAAGTGATTTTTTTGGTATCCTAGGAGGAGGGCAGGCGCTTGTGTGTGTCTGTTAGTGGGTATAAAAAACCTCAATCATGGATCTTCATGTAGGTGATTTGTTTGTGAATGCGGTGAGCGGCATGGCTCAGGGCTTCGCTGTATTTTTTAGTGTGTGGTATATCATATTACCACCGATTCTTTATGGCCTTTTCTTTCTTTTATGGATGCAGTCTCGATGGGGGCAGTCAGCATCCAAGGTAAAATGGATATTACTTGAGATTATTCCGTCGCGCGATATTGAAAAAAGTCCGCAGCCGATGGAATCTGTTTTTGCAGGTCTGGCGGGAGTAGTTGTGACACCCACCGCCTTCGAAGAATATATCCTTGGGTTCATTCCGACTGCATTTAGTCTGGAGTTTGTGAGTACTGAGGGGACGGTGCATTTCTATATTCGGACTCAGGCGCAGTTTCGTAGTTTGGTGGAATCGCACTTATACGCGCAATACCCTGATATTGAAATTGTTGAAATAGCTGAAGATTATATACACGGTGTACCACGGACGATTCCGAATAAGGATTGGGATCTTTGGGGAACTGATTTTGAGTTAGTCAAGGAGGATTTATATCCGATCAAAACGTATAAGTATTTTGAGGAGTCGGTGACCGGAAAAATGATCGATCCGCTTTCGGGTTTGATCGAGACCATGGGGAGGGTTGGTCCTGGACAGCACGTTTGGCTTCAGTTTATTACAACGCCGATTGCTGAAAAGACGACTCGTGAGCTTCTTGCCCTAACGGTTGATAAGTTTTTAGGTCGACAGAAGCCAGACGAAATAGGGGTATTGAAAATGTTCTTCATGGATATATGGGA
>CAYRWQ010000003.1:0-51483 GCA_964428075.1 uncultured Bdellovibrionales bacterium | reverse complement strand
GACAGAAGCCAGACGAAATAGGGGTATTGAAAATGTTCTTCATGGATATATGGGATGTCATTCGTCATATTCCTTCGGGTGTGACGCTTTCAGAGCCCGGGTTCTACTCTTATGCAGCGGAAAAGAAAGATGAGCAACCATTGGAATTTCGTCTGAGTCCTGGAGAAAAGGAGGTTTTGAAAGCACTGCAAGCGAATCTTGGAAAACAAATGTTTAAGGTTCGTATGCGGCTTGTGTACCTTGGGCGTCGGGACAATTTTTCGAAGGCGATTGGGGTTACTCCAATTATGGGAGCGATTAAACAGTTTTCTGATCAGAACCTGAATGGTTTTAAACCGAATGATGATTCGAAGACATACGCTTCGTATGTGATGGAGAATCAGCGACTCCGTTATCGGCAGCGTCGAATATTTCGTCGTTATATTACACGCGATGGTGATCCGGGTGAGACGAAGTTTATTTTGAGTTCTGAGGAATTGGCAACGGTTTTTCATCTGCCAGATATGAGTGTGGTCGCTCCGACGCTTGCGCGAGTATCCGCGAAGCGTGGTAGTGCCCCGACTAATCTCCCTATTCAAGAATAGTAACGTATGCAGAATGACATCGCTTTTTTCGCGAAAACAAATTTCCGTAATCAGGAGCGAGTATTTGGCATCAAAACTGATGATCGGCGTCGACACATGTATGTGATCGGCAAGACCGGTATGGGAAAGACGAATCTTCTGGAGAATCTGGTTATACAGGATATTCAGAAGGGTCACGGAGTAGCCTTCATTGATCCACACGGAGATACGGCCGAGAAGCTGATCAAAGCAATCCCAGCCAATCGGATTAATGATGTTATCTATTTCAATCCGTCTGATCAGGATTTCCCTATTGCGTTTAACGTCATGGAGAAAGTGGCTCCAGAATATCGTCATTTAGTGGCTTCGGGGCTTGTTGGGGTGTTTAAGAAAATCTGGGCTGATTCTTGGGGACCGCGATTGGAGTATATTTTGCGGAATGCCATTATGGCGCTGTTGGAGTATCCCGGTTCGACTCTGTTGGGTGTCACGCGTATTTTGGTAGACAAGACATATCGTGATCGCGTGGTACAAAAAGTGACAGATCCGGTTGTGAAGAGTTTTTGGGTAGATGAGTTCTCTAAATGGAATGATCGGGTTTTACAGGAGGTTATTTCACCGATTCAGAACAAAGTTGGACAGTTTTTGTCGAGTGCGCTTATTCGTAATATCGTGGGTCAGACAGTTTCGTCCTTTGATGTGCGCGAGGCGATGGATAATCGTAAGATCCTTATCATGAATCTTTCCAAAGGACGGATTGGCGAGGATAATAGCGCTCTACTGGGAGCTATGATGATTACCAAGATTCAACTGGCGGCTATGGGTCGGGTCGATATGCCCGAAGAGGATCGATCAGATTTTTATCTGTATGTCGATGAGTTCCAGAACTTTGCGACGGAATCTTTCGCGAATATTCTTTCTGAGGCCCGGAAATATCATCTGAATTTGATTTTGGCAAATCAGTATGTCGCGCAAATTGATGAGAAGGTACGAGATGCTATTTTTGGGAACGCAGGAACCATCATTTCCTTCCGGGTCGGGGCGATGGATGCTGAGTTTCTGGAAAAGGAATTTGATCCGGTTTTTCTGATGAATGATATTGTTAACCTGCCAAAGTACCATATTTATATCAAACTCATGATTGATGGTATTGCGGGGGATGCCTTCAGTGCGGTCTCACTGGCCCCTATTACCCTTGAGCATACGAAGGAAAATGAGTCTAAGGTGATCCGTATATCGCGTGAACGCTATGCCTCTGATAAGAACGAGGTGGAAGATAAAATTCGTCGGTGGAGTGGTATGTTGACCGAGGAGGAAAAGATGGCGGTATACAGGCCGTCGCTACCCGAGAAGGACGCGGGGGGTCAGCGTGCTGCTCCGGGAAGAGAATCGAATACTCGCTCAGCGAACCAAGTGAGTCAGCCATCCGCTCCATTGACGCCACAGAGAAGAGTAGTATCAAGACCGTATGCTGGCACACCGGCCGTGTCATCGGAGGTGAGTGCGCCAGTACCAAAATATCCTGTGTCGGATACTCTTTCTCCAACGAAAGACATCAAGACAGTCGGTGACGAAAGGATCCATCAGCGAGGGCTCTCATTGTCAGGAGCATCGGCTTTTCGTCCGCCAGAGAACATTGTGAAAAGTGTTCCGGCACCAGTTCCGGCACATGAATATCTCGCATCGGCGGAGAAACAAGTGTATCCAGCCGTATGTGCTACCTGTGGTCTTGATATCACTGTCCCATTTCAGCCGATTCCGACACGACCGACTTTTTGTCGGGATTGTTTGAAAGATTATCAACGTACAGTCGCGAAAGTACGAGTGAAAAACGGTGAGAGACCAGAAGGAGCAGCGATGAGAAAAACGGCAACCATGCCAACGCATCCTCGCATACCAGAAAGAGAGGTCTCACAGTCTGGGCGTTATGTACCCAGCGAGGCGCCCATGTCTCTTTCGCAAGCACAGTATATTCAACCTAAAAGATTCAAGGCATTTCAGAAAAGACCGAATGTTGACTTGGAAGATGTTCGTTCCATGATCAATACGGTGAGAAAAATAACGGATTCCCAAACAGATGCTTGATTCTTTTTGCTTGTTAGACGTTTTTTTGGTATTCTAGAATCTGTAAGTAGTGATCTTGATTGGGTATGAGTTTTCGAAAATGGCATCGACGAGCCTATATTTTTTGGGTGATTCTTTCGGTTTTAGTAGCACTTTCGATGATTGCGTTTCTTGTGGCACCACTCATGTATTATTAGTTTATTTGCAGAATATTGTTGTCTATGAACACGAGGACTCTCTGGGTACGAGCGGCCTTAGTGGGGGCTCTGGGGTTTGCCGTTTGGGTAGGGAGTGCGTCGTACCAATTTTTTCAGCGTACCGGAGTAATCGACAGCGAGATACGACAACTCGAGGCTGATGCGCAACGTATTGATCGAGAGAATGCGACTTTGCGTGAGAAGATAGAATATTTTTCCTCGGACAGTTTCGAGGAGCGGGAGGCGAAAGAGAAATTGGGTTTAAAAAGGATTGGGGAGTCAGTGGTCGCAGTAAAAACCTTTTCTGATACAGAAATCGAGGGACAAGAAAGTGTTATTCCTACTATTAGTACCGGTCGGACGATTACGTTTCGATTGCCGAATTATTATAAATGGTGGAAAATACTGTTTGCGGATCGGGGAGTACTCTAAAATAGAGCGTTTATGCACCAGCAAAGAAAAAATATCACATTACTTTCCGGAGTCATCATTACGATAACGATTTCGGGTTTGTTGTTGGTATTCGTGTGTGTTTCTGGATACGTCTTGCCAGAGGGGAATCGCGTTGGAGAAGCGATCCGAGATACATTGCCCTTGCCTTTGGTGATTATTTCACCTCGCAATATTATTACTACTCAGGAGATTGCGGAAGATGTTGATGCGGTACGTCACTTTTATCAGGTACAGGATTTGTCAAAGTATGGTGTTCGGATTGATTTTTCGACCGATGAGGGGATGAAACGCCTTCGTGTTCGCGAGAAAGGAGTATTAAATAAGGCACTCGAAGATCGCATAGTGATGCTTTTGGCTCATGAGCGAAGCATCGTGGTTACACAGGCAGCAGCGCGGGACGGCGTGCGTCGTAAGTTAGATGAATCCGGTGGTACGGCGGAGAACATTGAGGCAAGTTTGGAGAGATTGTATCGATGGACAATGGACGATTTTGAAACGAAAGTGGTGATGCCGGAATTGTATGAGGAACGGCTTATGCAGGCAATTGACCAGGAAACCGATAGTCGCAGCAGAGCAGAAGGGCGTATTAAAGAGGCTCGAGCGGCTCTGCAAAACGGAGTGCCTTTTGATACTGTAGTACAGCAGTACTCAGAGGGGAGAACGAAGGATACTGGTGGGAGCCTTGGTTGGTTTGCCTTGGAGCATCTTTCGAAGTCACTGCAAAATCCAGTGGCGAAGCAAAAAATTGGTGTCGTTGGTGAGGTGGCCGAGAGCGAACTTGGTTTCCATATCATTGTAGTTGAGGAGACAAAACAAGAGGGAGAGACGATTTTGTACCGCTTGAAACAAGTGTTCACCAAAAAGAAAACGATAGTCGACTTTTTGGTCGAAAAAATGCGCGCCTCTCCACCCATAATTCTGTCTCGTGAGTATGTTTGGGATGCTGAGAACGCAAGTATTGAGTTCCGCAGTGAAGAGATGAAGCGTTTTGAACACGAGATGCTTGAAAATCCAGAAGAGCATACATCGTCTGGATTATAGGTAGGGCGATATGTATTATGTTATGGCGCGAGTGTATCAGTCAGGGCAATGTATAACATGTCTAGCTTATAGGATGTAATTACTTTCCTATGGAAAATAATATGGAAAATCAAACAGAAGAATCGTCTCGTTTTGGAGAAGCGGCACGGGAGTCCAGTTCGCTGGATTCGGGCCGTGCGACTGAGCATGCTCGCTTGAAAAAGGAAGGCGCGAAGTTGTTTATCCTGCTGTTTGTAGCTGCATTTTTCGGTTTCATTGGAGGGTCTACAGCTCCATTTTTTACGAGAATGCTTCAAGAGCAGACGCTTTTTGATATGTCGAGTACTGGAGATACTCAATCCGATGTCGAGAAATCTCAATATGCAGGCGAGCGGTTATTGGACGATGACGTCGTAGTGAGTTTGGTTGAACGGAATGCTCCGGGAGTCGTGAGTATTGTTATTTCGAAAGATGTTCCTAAGGCACGAACCTTTTTCCAGAACCCGTTTTTCTTTGATCTGTTTGATTCGAACGGTATTGCCCCGCTGCAGCGTGGCTCAGGTGGTACCGAGAAGCGACAGATAGGGAGCGGGTCTGGCTTTTTTGTCTCACCGGATGGTTTGATTGTAACGAACAAACATGTGGTGGCGGATGCGGATGCAGAGTATACGGTCATGACTTATGATGGGAAGGAGCATGCGGCGGTAGTGTTAGCGCGTGATCCTGCGCATGATATCGCGGTGCTGAGGATAGAGGGTTCGGGTTTCCCGGCACTTGATTTTGGGGATTCCGATCGGGTGAAAGTCGGACAAACCGTGATTGCTATCGGGAATCCTCTTGGGGAGTTTGAAAACTCGGTGACGCGGGGTATCATTTCTGGTTTGAAGCGTGAAGTATCTGCCGGAGCGGGACTCGGTCGATCTGAGCAGCTCTCGGGAATTTTTCAGACTGATGCCGCGATCAATCCAGGTAACTCGGGAGGGCCGCTGTTCAATCTCTCTGGTGAAGTGATAGGTATGAATGTGGCCATGGCGCAGGGAGCGGAAAATATTGCTTTCGCGCTTCCTATGAATCAAGTGAAACGTATTATTGAGCAAGTGAAGACGACGGGGAAAATCTCAACGCCGTATCTCGGTGTGCGGTATATCATTTTGAATGAGGCCATTGCCAAGGAGAATAGCCTCCCGTTCAACTATGGTGCATTGATCATTCGTGGGCAGAAAATGACGGATTTTGCTGTGATTCCGGGATCGCCAGCCGATAAGGCGGGTATTGTTGAAAACGATATTATTCTTGAGATAGATGGAGAGAAAGTTGATGAGGGGCATCAGATTACGAGTATTGTTGCAGAGAAGAATGTGGGTGATGATATTTCACTGAAAGTGTGGCACAAGGGGGATACTCAGAATGTGAAGGTGCAATTGGCAGAGCGGAAATAATGCGCGTGTGAATAAGAAACACAGAGTGATTGGGCTTTCTAAGACAACGCATCGGCACAGTACCTATACGAATTTTGCCGCTGAGGGAGTATCGTTTTTAAATAGACTGGCATCGGTAGAGAAAATCGTACCTTCGATCATTTCGGCTCAATCAGGAAGAAGAAGTGGACATCGGTCCATTCGGGCGAATCGAGTGAATCATGTCGGGCTTGAAATTAAATTCAGTGGAGGGGGCATTCAGACGATTTATATCATCGTGACAGATCGGGAGCAGGTGATTGGCGAGCTTCGTGACTGGGCGGCCGAGAAAGGGAACTGTGTTTTCCGCGTAGCAGGCTTGTGAGGGGATGAAATTAGCACTCTCGGTATGAGATTGCTAATTTTTTGTTTTTGGAGTAGAATGAGGGTGTTGTAATTGTGTACTACGCTCTTACCCTATGAATATCAACAAATTTACCACCAAGAGTCAGGAAGCGCTTCGACATGCCCAGGAGATCGCCTTATCGCGTAATAACCCACAGATGGAGATTGCGCACCTCACATACGCGCTTCTTATGCAGGAAGATTCTATTGTTCCTGTCGTGATTGGGAAATTAGGGATTGATATTGACACGGTCCGTGGCAGTGTATTGGGCGAGATCGATACTTTCCCTCGAGCCGAATCGGGCGCGCTGGTTCAACTGTATTTGGCACCAAGTTTCTCACAAGTGTTTTCAGAGGCCGAAAAGGAAATGCAGAAAATCGGTGATACTTTTGTTTCGACTGAACATCTTTTGTTGGCGATTCTTTTGGTATCGAGTCGTATCAAGACTTCACTTGAGAATATGCATATCAAATACGATGTCGTATTGACCATGTTGAAGGAAGTGCGGGGCAATCAACGTGTTGAGAGTCAGGAACCGGAGCAGACCTATCAGGCACTCGAGAAGTACGCAGTCAATTTGACCAAGTTGGCTCGTGAGGAGAAACTCGATCCGGTGATTGGTCGCGATGAAGAGATTCGTCGGGTCATGCAAGTGCTTTCGCGCCGAACAAAAAACAATCCTGTTTTGATTGGTGAAGCCGGTACCGGAAAAACAGCCATTGCTGAAGGATTGGCGCAACGGATTGTGTTAGGGGATGTGCCAGAGAGTTTGAAGGGGAAAGAGATTATCTCGCTTGATCTCGGATCTCTGTTGGCCGGAGCGAAGTTCCGTGGGGAATTCGAGGAACGATTGAAAGCGATACTTAAGGAAGTGGAGCGTTCGGCGGATCACTTTATTCTTTTTATCGATGAATTGCATACTTTGGTCGGGGCGGGCGCAACTGAAGGCGCGTTAGACGCGTCGAATATGCTCAAACCAGCATTGGCGCGGGGAAAATTACGTACCATTGGCGCGACGACTCTCAAGGAGTATCAAAAATATATTGAAAAAGACGCAGCTTTTGAACGACGTTTTCAGCCGGTATCGGTAAGCGAACCATCTGAGGCAGACGCTATCGCCATTTTACGCGGCATTAAGGAAAAGTATGAATTGCATCATGGCGTTAAGATAGACGACGACGCGCTCATTTCAGCTGTCCGTTTGTCCCGTCGCTATATTAGCGATCGGTTCTTACCGGATAAAGCGATTGATTTGATTGACGAGGCCGCTTCGCTTCGTCGGATGGAAATAGATTCCATGCCGGAAGACCTTGACCAGCTTGAGCGGAATATTCGCCGGTTAGAAATCGAGAAGCGAGCGCTGGAGAAGGATCAGGACGGATCAGTGAAGAAGAAAATCTCTGGTATCAACCGGGAGTTGTCTGAGTTACGTGAGCGGAGTCAGCGATTTTTACTTCAATGGAAGGCGGAGCGGGAGTTGATTACGGCTATCCGTGCCTGCAAGGAAGAAATTGACCGGTATCGTTCTGAGGCAGATGGCGCGGAGCGGCGAGGAGAACTTGACCGGGTGGCTGAGATCCGTTATGGACGCATTCCGGAGACTGAAAAGAGAATGAAAAATGAGGAAAGGAAATTGAGTGGTCTTCAAAAGACTGGATCCATTTTGCGTGAAGAGATTACCGAAGAGGAGATCGCGGCGGTTGTGTCACGTTGGACCGGAGTGCCAATCAAAAAAATGTTGGAAAAGGAAGAGGAGAAACTGACACATATGGAAGAGGTACTCGGGCAACGAGTCATTGGACAGGACGAGGCGATTCGCGTGGTAGCGAATGCGATTCGGCGTTCGCGTACGGGATTGGCTGAGGAAGGTCGACCTATCGGATCATTTATGTTTCTTGGGATGACCGGTGTCGGAAAAACTGAACTGGCTAAGGCGCTAGCAGCTTTTCTGTTTGATGATGAACGGGCTTTGGTGCGAGTGGATATGAGTGAGTATATGGAAGCGCATGCTACTGCGAAGCTGATTGGTTCGCCTCCAGGGTATATCGGATATGATGAAGGCGGGCAACTGACTGAAAGTATTCGACGTCGTCCTTATAGCGTCATTTTGTTTGATGAAATCGAAAAGGCACACCCGGATGTTTTTAATATTTTCCTGCAGATTTTGGATGACGGGCGCCTCACTGACGCGAAGGGTCGTGTTGTGAATTTTAAGAACAGCGTGATTATCATGACATCGAACGTTGGCTCGGACGTGCTTTTGCGTATGCAGCACTTTGGTTTTCAGGGTACGCGAGAGGAGCGAGATGATACGCGAGAAGAGGATATCAAGGCGAAGATCATGACAAGTCTGAAGGAGACATTTCGTCCAGAATTTCTAAATCGGATCGATGAGGTAGTGATGTTCCATCCCTTATCTAAGATGGTATTGCGACGTATCGCGGATGCGGAGTTTTCGAAGCTTGACAAACGATTGATAAGTCGAGAGATTAGGGTAGAGTGGTCGGAGGCGGTACGGAAGTATGTGACTGATCGAGGGTATGATCCGTTGTACGGGGCTCGGCCACTCAAACGAGTGATTCAGAATGAAATCCTCGATCGCTTGGCACTTGATATGCTGGAGAAGAAATTTACTCCTGGTCAGACGCTCAAAGCATCACTACAGGAAGACCGGATTGTTTTTCAGGTTCGGTATGTTCCCAAGAAATTGAAGCAAAAGTGATGATGGGCACTTGTTTTTCTGGCTACCTGTTCTAAGCTGAAGGTGTGTTTTTTTCTCTACCTACATGATATTCCATTTCACAGTGTTATTTTGGTCGTGTGTCTTTTCTGCTGGGTTGTGGTTTGTTGCGCAGAGAGATGTGGCCTTGGAATGGAGCTGGTACCTGGCTGCGATTGGACCATTAGTGTTTATTTCGCTGGTCTCGGCGCGGCGTATTACGCATCGGATAACGGATGCTGCGTTACCGATCTTATTGTCTGTGACGGATCCGATACTGTTATCCCTTATCGACGCACCGATTGAGCGTGATTTCTTTGTGGTCATTTCGGGTGTCATATATTATATTTGTCTCCTTGCGCTTTATCGGTTACGATTTGCGCCGACTGATCAGACGGCGCAATCCTTACTCTCGATAACCGTTATGACAGCCGTTTTTTTCTTCTACTCAGGTATTTACGGATTTTATGTGAATTTCAATTTTCCATTGTGGGGATTGATGGTACTTTTTTTCTTTGGGACAGTAGCAGTGAGTTATCAGACTTTTCTGCATCGTGAACGCCATGATCGGAAGCGCGTTCTCTTATATAGCCTTGTCATTGGACTCGTCATGGGAGAATGTGCCTGGGCGTTTGGATTCTGGCCGTTTGGATATCTGACGACTGGAGCAATCGCGCTTATTTTTTATACTATTTTTTGGGATATCGCCTTCATTAGTTTCTGTGGTGAACTTTCGATGAAACGTGCGGTGTTGCGTATCTTGTTTCTTCTGGCTTTGGTATTATTGTTGCTCGCAAGTACTCCTTGGCGCATTTTGGGATGACCCTTGATAGGGGATGATGGATGTGGTACTGTATGTCTCTCTGAGATTTTTTGATTTATTTGTAAGACACGAAACACGGTATATGAAATGGCGCTTGATAATCAAATGGATCAGTATCGTTTTTGGGATTTTTTTGCTTGGCGGTATAGGCGGCGTATTCATTGGACGGTCCTTTTTACCTTGGTTGTCAGTGCAACAAGGGTTAGATCGAGTCGGTTTCTTGAAACGAGCGGCCGATAATGTGACTATTATCAATAAAACTGAACAGATAACGGTTCGTGAAGATGATACGCTGGGAACTGTGGTTTCTCAGCCAGCGACCGCAGTGGTTACTCTTATTGAAAAGGTTGCAGCAAAGTCTCCTCAGAGAAGCGTGTCTCAGGATCGGTCGGTTATGATTGGCACTCTTTTGACAAATGACGGGGTGATTGTGACGTATCGTGAGACTGCTGTACCGGTTAACGAGTCGAGTTATATTGCGCTTCTTTTTGATGGGTCGCATCACGAGGCGTATTTTATTGGCTGGGATCCTCTGACGAATTTGGCTTTTTTTCGTATTGATGTCGTGGATGCTCCATCGATTTCATTTGCAAATTCGGATGATGCGATTGTAGGGAAAAAGTTGATTGCGCTTGCGCGAGCCGATCAGGCACATCAGAATCGTTTCATTACCGGCGTACTCAATGTCAAGGACTTCACCTTTAATCTTTCCGGAAAAACGGTGTCATCATCAGAGAAATGGGAAGGTGTATTTCGTGCTGATTTTAGATCGGCCTCGGATTTTATTGGAGGCCCGGTCATTCAGTATAACGGGGAAATGCTTGGCATAGTTGGTAGTCTCTTATTGGATAATGTTCAGCAGACATTTATTGTACCCGGAAAAGCAATACAATGGTCATTGGATTTTATTTTGGAGGGAGCGCAACGTCCGGTTCTCGGCACCTATTATCTTTCATTAACGCGAACATATGCGTTGCAGCACGATTTGGAGCGGACAGAGGGCGCGCTGATCTATTCGCCATCTGGTAGGGCCGGACTTGCGCTAATTGCTGGCAAAGCAGGCGAAAAAGCAGGATTGCGGGTCAATGATATTGTGGTAGCCGTGAATGGTGAAGCAGTTACTTTGACCAGCCCACTTTCAGTCTTACTCGTTCCCTTCCGGTCGGGTGATACGATCACATTGACCATTGATCGTGGTAGCCTCGTTCAGGATATCCCGGTCCTTCTGTAGTGTGGTGTAGAGAGTTTACCCCCTCTGGTTTTTTCTCATTGTCTTGGTACAATGGGTATATATATGAGAATTGGGATTGATGCATCATTTTTGCGCAAACCTGCTACGGGAATCGGTCAGGTGGTTTTGAATTTTCTGGAGGAGTTGAACACACTGTTTTCTGATGAAATTACGAATCGCCAACATGAGATAGTGCTCTATGTACAGGAAGAACCAGTCGGGGTAAGTTTGCCGGCTTCTTTTGCGGTTAAGATCTTTCTCCCTCGCCTGTGGAGACGCGATGATGTGTTGCGGCAATGGTTATGGGAAGAGCAGGTATCTCGAGAGGCAGTTCGGGACGGTTGTGAGGTGTTTGTGAGTCTTTCGCAATCAGCTACCATATTCGATGATGCATTCTCTGTACGACATATCATGTTAGTGCATGATATTATTCCGCGTATTTTTCCAATATACAGGCAGAAGTTTTCGCAGGAATTGCATTGGCGTGCGATTGAGCGTGGGATACGAGCAGCAGATCTGATTGTGGCAGTGTCACAGTCAACTCGCAATGATCTCATCGCGTATTTCGAAATTGATGCACAGCGCATTGCTGTCGCGCATCCTGGTATAGCCGCTGTGTTTGAGCACGTACCTTTGGATGGCGAGGTGGGGCGTGTGTTGACGAAATATGGTTTGAAGCAAGGCTATCTGTATCATGGCGGTGGACTTGAAATACGGAAGAACACAGAAGGAGTGCTTCGAGCGTATGCTGCGTTGTATCAGGAGCATAAAAAACGCTTGTCTTCGATACCGCCTCTCGTAATTTCGGGGACAGTGCATGCGAAAACGAACGTGTTGGCTACCGATGTTGCGAGTCTGATTGCTGAACTTGGCCTTGGTGAGCGCGTGAAATTGCTTGGTCGTGTACCGGAAAGGGACCTGCCGGCACTGTATCGAGGCGCAAAAATGTTTGTATATCCTTCGCGGTATGAGGGTTTCGGGTTGCCGGTACTCGAGGCAATGTCTATGAAGTGTCCAGTGATCGCATCTTCGGTCGCATCGCTCCCAGAGGTGTGCGGTGAGGCAGCACTTTTGGTTGATCCGGAGGATTTCTTAGCCATCGCTATAGCCATGGATCGTTTACTCACAGAAAAGAAACTTCGCGAGATACTTGTTCAACAGGGACAGCAACAGGCGCGGCGTTTTTCATATGCGCAATTTACGGAACGGATCGCGCGGTTGTGTTTTGCCTCCTTATGAAAGAGAATATCCGTATCGCCTGGCTTTTTGTCCTGCGGCATCGTATCAAGGTGATATTGATACTTGCGAATGTCGGATTCGGCGCGGCCGGTTTGTACCTGTCATTGACTGGCGGACTGCCTTTCAAGCTGGGTAATTTCATTTTTTTCTCTTTTTTGGTGTTCCTGGTATCGCTCTACCGCCCGATTTGGATCTTTCTGTTGTTCGTCGGCATGTTGCCATATGAGATAGTGAATATCGCTCCACCAGAAATTGGCATATCTTTGCGTCCGTATCAGTGGCTCATGATACTCCTCTTAGGAGCGGTGGGTGCTCGTACGCTGTTGAGACGGCCAGTGGTGCCATCGTTGCGTATACGATGGATAGACGCGCTGCCGCCATTGCTTGTAGCTGGAGCATTCTGGTCGGTTAGCAGTGCAGCATCTCCCGGTTTAGCCTTGAAACTCTCATTGGTGTTAGTGAGTCTGGTGGCGTTATTGTTTGTAGTGCGGCTGTTCGTACGGACGGAACACGCCATGGTATCATTATTGCCGTTTGTTTTGTCTTCATTTGCAGTGGTTGTACTTTGGTCGTTAATACAAAGCATTCTCTTTGTCTATGGTCACTCGAGTTTTGAGGTGATGGCTGGCAGGCCGAATAGCACATTCACCGAGCCAGACTGGTTAGGGATGTATTTGCTTTTCCCCATTGCAATCGCCCTGGCATGGCTTTACCAGATAGTAGGGCGTCGGAAATCTGCTCTGCAAATGGTGTTGCCGTTTCTGATTTTATTTTTTGGTACATTAGTCTTGTGGATATCGATGACACGGAGCGCCTGGCTCGGTTTTGTGGGAATGGGATTGTTTTTTACAGTGGTGACTGTAATGAACTTCGGAAAACGAGGCGAATGGGAACGTGCTTTGCGTCTGCTGATTGGCACAGGATGCGTGGTGGGCTTGTCGTTGATGGCAGTACCGGTATTGCATCTCTCGTCTTTTTCCGTGTTTGACCGAATGCTTTCCACAAGCGGGAGAGAGAAAATTACCGTGGCTTGTTTTGAAGCCGGTCGAGTCCCGGCATTCGTAGGAGGAAGAGCGGACTTGGAACAATATGGTTGTCAGCATATCCGTTTGGAAGAGCGAGATGAGATGAGAGCGGCTGGGTACAGCGTTGAAGAAATTGAGCGTATAGATCCCAATGTGTCAGTGCGGCAGTCGGTGTATGTTCAGTCTGCCCATTTGGTACAGGAACATCCATGGAAGGGTATCGGCTGGGGAGGAGTGGGTGTTCGGCTGGGAACCGATGAGCGTGGCACTCTTCTCAATGCGAGCAATATGTTTCTGGAATTCTGGTTGGGGAGTGGTCTGCTTGGCTTCGTGGCATTCGTGTTTCTCTGGTTCACTATCGGTCTTGGGTCGGGTAGGCGTGTTTTTCCCGGAGATGGGTTCTTTGAATCAGAAGTTGTTTTTTCTCTGTTTTTTCATCTCACGTGGATCGGGTTTTTGATATTTAATCTGTTTAATTCCGGTATCTTTCTTGGTTTTTTCTTTTTCTTTGTCGGTCTTGGTGGGGTATTGTTTCATAGACGGGCCTGATACGTCTTTGGTAAGTTTGTTGGTGCGAGGCCTGTCCGAGTATATCGCGATAAGGCATACACTTTCGGACTGACATCGCCGATTTTTTTACGAATACTTGAGTATGAATACTATCGCCATCGATATCAGATTACTAGGAAAGAAGCGAACTGGAGATGAAGCAGTCTTTCGTTCTCTTACCAGGGAGGTTTTAGCACTTGATCAGGAAAATCAATACGTTCTTTTGACGGATGAGACGGATCGTGGACGTCTGACTACTTTACATCACGAACTCGGTATTGTTGGTCGACAGCATGTCACCATCACATCAATCGGCGGACGGAATCGGTTTATCTGGAATTTATTTTCAGTGCCATTGTTTCTGATGCAGACGCGAGTCGATGTTTTTCATACACAGTATATTCTTCCTATACTGGTGCCTCGAAGAACCCGGGTCTTGCTACATATACATGATGTTTCCTTTGCGGCTCTTCCTTGGTATATCGATTGGCGAGATCGACTTTTTCTCGCTCTTTTGATTCCGCGATCGCTTCGTCGAGCTGATACGATTCTTGTTCCGTCACAGTTTACGAAGCAGGAAGTCACAAAGTATTTCGGGGTGAAATCAGAGAAAATAGTGGTAGTGCCTAACGCATGTAGTGAAGAGTTTTCTCGGGAAGCCACTGAGGATGAGGTACTGCGGGTACGGAGTCGGTATCGTTTACCGGAGCGATATATTCTTGCTGTCGGTACGCTACAACCAAGAAAGAATCTTCCATTCTTGATACGTGCCTTTGGAGAACTGCGGAAGCGCGACCCCAATCTCGCATTGGTTCTAGTAGGAAATAGGTCGGCGCATCATTTTGATTATACAATCGATCACGTTGTGGCGGAGCTTGATCTGGGTCAATGGGTGGTATTTCCAGGTTTTGTGACCACCGATGATCTTCCGGCTGTGATACGGGGCGCGCTGGTGTGTGCGTGCCCGTCCCTGTATGAGGGATTTGGTATTCCGCTTCTGGAGGCCATGAGTCAACATACGCCTCTCGCGGTTTCAGATATCCCTGCTTTTCGAGAAGTAGCTCGTGATGCAGCGCTCTATTTTGATCCATTGAGGGTTGATGTTTGTGCTGACATCCTGTACACTCTTACTATTGACTTTGGCCAGAGAAAGCGCTCCACTGAAGCGGGATATTTTCTTTTGAGACAGTTCTCGTGGCGGAAAAGTGCTCAATTATTATTGGATTGCTATGCGGAATAAATACGATAGGCACGAAGTTACGGCGAATTCGGTGGCGAATGAGACCGTTACAAAAAAATCAGGGCGACGGAAGTGGTGGATTGTTTTGGCGATCCTCGTATGTCTTGCGTTAATAGGAGGTGCGGTTGCTTGGAAAACTGGAGTATTATTGGATAAGGTTTCTGGTGGCAATGCGAGTCTTTTTAAAAGTTTAGTCAAAAATCTGCCTGGAGTTGAGAAAAAACTTCAGGGGGAAGAAGGTGGTCGGGTTAATATTGTATTGCTCGGAATGCGCGGGGAAGGTGTGGTCGGCGGAGGACTCTTGGCTGATACGATCATGGTGCTCTCTATTCGCCCAAAACAGAACGATCAGGAGACGACGCGCGCGTCACTGATTTCGATTCCACGTGATTTGTATGTGAAGGTGCCTCAGCGTGACGAGCATCGAAAGATCAACGCGATTTATGCATTGGGTGAAGAGAGGAAGCCAGGTAGCGGAGGGATGGAAGATATGCGAACCGTTATTGGTGAGGTGAGCGGGCTTGATATCCCCTATGCGGTTACCATTAATTTTCAGGGTTTCAAGGATTTGGTGAATGCGATTGGTGGAGTGAAAATTAACCTCGAGCAACCTTTTGAGGAGTCACTCCAGTTTCGCGAGGCGAAGGTCTGCGATCCGTATGTGTTCACTGTACCTACGAATCCGCCACAGTATGAGTATAAGTATCATACCCGTCTTCAGGGAACACGTTATATCGCGAAGGCCTATCCACTTTGCTACAACCCGAATGTTGAGTGTAACGGAAATTTCAAACTCCCAGCGGGAGAAAATGTTCTAGATGGTGATACAGCTTTGTGTTTTGCTCGATCTCGAAAAACCTCTAATGATTTCGAACGTGCCAAACGCCAGCATCTGGTAATTGATGCGATCAAGAAGCAAGCTTTGAGCGCGGGGACACTCACGAGCTTTGATAAGGTGATCGGCATGATGGATAGTCTTGGGAACAATGTTCGAACCAATCTTGAGGCTTGGGAGATGCAGCGTTTGTTTGATATTTTTGTGACAGGAGGTGATGTGCGTCCGGAGTCAAGAGTGCTTGATACCACTGAGCAAGGGCTTCTCTATCATCCGGAGAAGAATGATCCGTCCGCGGGGTACATTCTTTTGCCTCGGGGAGACAATTATGATCAGATCAAGGCATTGTTCCAAGCATTGCCATAGTTTCGAAGGAGATCATCTGAATCAGAGTCTTTCTGGTCGAGGAGTTGAGACCATTTCGTCTTTGAAGACTTATTATGGAGCCACTCGTTACCATCGCTGTCAATGGGTATCGGAATACGGAATTACTCCGACTTTGTCTTGAAAGCTTGTATCGGGAACTCGCGTCCGCACCTTTTGCATACGAGGTGTTGGTTGCCGACAGTGAGACAATTGAAGATACAGAAATGCTCATGCGGGAGGAGTTTCCTCAAGTGAGATTCTTTCCCTTTACGGAGAATGTCGGTTTTAAAACCTTGTTTAATGTTTCATTAGAGGAGGCGCGAGGTCGCTATGTGTTTCTCATTAACAGCGATATCCTCATTAATCAAGAGACGATTCCGGTACTCATGCGTTATTTGGAGGAACACCCAGATATCAAGCTTGTTGGTCCGAAGCAGATCAATTTCAATGGTACGTTGCAGCTGAGCTGTTTTCGTTATTATCGGTTGCAGACGATACTCTATCGGCGCACCTGGCTCGGTCGTTTACCGTTCGGAAGGAAACATCTCGATTGGTTCATGATGCGTGAGTACGATCATGCATCACCTCAAGCGGTTGATTGGGTGACTGGCTCAGCAATGTTCGTTGAGCGAGAATCAGCACGGCGTGTCGGGCCAATGGATGATCGGTTTTTTATGTATATGGAAGATGTTGATTGGTGCCGACGTTTTTGGGAACATGGGTACCGGGTGGTTTACCAGCCGGCAGCGACCGTGTATCATTACCATGCGAAGGGGAGTGCTCGAGGGGGTGTATTGGGTCTTTTCTTCAACCGGCTTACTTGGTGGCATATCATGAGTGCGTTTCGGTATTTCCGTAAATATTTTAGAAAACCGATACCACGTGTTTGGTAAGTGATTGAGATGTATACGGCGTTGAGTCGGAATACAGGAGTGCCGGTTCGTGTATGTTGTGTACGCTCTTCGTTTTTTGAATAGATTTTGCAAACAATAATTATGGACAGTATGACACCGCAGCAGACGCCATCAGAAAGCAGTGAAAGAGAGCGGGGATTTCTTTTGTTTAAGAAGCTTTTTCTTCTCTTCTTTGTGTTTGCATTGTTGGGAGTGTCGTTTGTTTTTGGGTTTGAGAGAGGACGCGATACGCTCGGGTATTCTGGCGATGCAACGATACTCAATGGGAACAACAAAGCGAATGAAGTTAACTTCGGGATTTTTTGGAAAGTATGGGATATTTTGCGGGATAAATTTGTTGATCAATCGAAACTTGATGCCCAACAGATGCTGTACGGTGCAATTGATGGGATGCTGGCTTCGACTGGAGATCCATACACTACTTTTTTTGATCCGAAAGAAAGACAAGAGTTTCGTGAAGACATGACCGGGAATTTCGAAGGTATTGGAGCTGAGATGGCCATCAAAGATGGGGTACTGACTATTGTTTCGCCACTGGAGGAAGCACCGGCTGCAAAGGCAGGACTTTTGGCAGGGGATAAGATTATCAAAATCGATGGAGAGACAACAGCGAATATTGAGCTTGAAGAAGCGGTGCGTCGTATACGGGGGCCGGAGGGGACACAGGTGACTTTGACCATCTTCCATATTGGTGATGAGGAAGCTCAGGATATTGTGGTTAGTCGCGATTTGATTCATGTGAAAAGCATTCGTTTTGAAATGAAAGAGAATGATATCGCTTACATCAGGATCAATCGTTTTGGTGACGAAACGACAGATGAGTTCGAGAGAGCGGCACTATCGGCGAAGAAGGCCAAAGCGCGTGGGCTTGTTATTGATCTCCGGAATGATCCGGGTGGTCTTTTGACTGGCGCAGTTGATATTGCCAGCTTTCTTTTGCCGGCACAGTCGATTGTAGTGATCGAAGAGAATGGTAAGGGGGAACGTGATGAGATCAGGACACATACGGGTGATATGTTTTCAACCTTGCCAACCAGCGTACTGATCAATGAGGGGAGTGCGAGCGCGGCAGAAATTCTCGCTGGCGCACTTCGAGAGAATCGTGACAATGTCCGGCTGATCGGTGAGCAATCTTTTGGTAAGGGTTCTGTGCAGGAATTAGTGAATGTGACTCAAGACACCGCGGTCAAAATCACGGTGGCCAAATGGTTGACTCCGAAGGGGAATCAAATCAACAAGGTCGGTATCGCACCTGATGAGAAGGTGGAGTTGACTCGGGCACAAGCGATCAAAAAGGAGGATCCACAGCTTGAGAAGGCGATTGAATGGGTGAAATCTCAGCTCTAGTCGTTTCCGTTTGACAGAAAACTGGAAAAGCGATAGAATAAGCTGGTGTTAATTTTCTTGTGATTTCGAGATATGTTGGCTGTGATTCGTACGGGTGGGAAACAATACCTTGTTTCTGAGGGAAGCAAAGTAAAAGTTGAAAAGCTTGATGTTGAGATTGGCTCGACTGTCGATTTCGAAGTGCTCTTTACGGGCAATGAAAAGTCGGTGGTTGTGGGTGTTCCGGTTATCGAGAAGGCTAAAGTGACGGGCACGGTTCTTCGACAGGAACGAGCCGATAAGGTGACTGGTATTAAGTTTAAGGCCAAGAAGCGCGAATTGACTCACTACGGGCATCGTCAGGCTTTTACTGAAGTTGAAATAACCAAAATTTCCGCATAGAAAGATCCGAGTGGTCTCAGTACCTTTTTCAATCCAAAGAAAAAACCGGCGCGTAGCAGTGCCGGTTTTTTTGTGCCTGGGTTCAGGCGGTATTATGTGTTGCAGCAAGCAGGTGCTGTCTGGAAAAAGAGGATTTCCAGTATCGGCCATCCTGGCTTTGAAGGCTGACTTGGTTTTAACGACCACTGTGGTGCCGGCGGCCACCGGAAGAAGGCACGTACCTCACCCCCGTCGACTGCGATATCGACTATGTACTGCGTGTCAGTGATAAAGCCATGACCTGCGATAAAGCATTGCCAGTGCTTTATCGCATCCACGGAACCACCGCATTGTTCCAAGACGAATTTCTTTGCATTTCCCAGTGGATTCTGCTTATCGCCCTGGTAGATAGCTCGGATGAGTTCCATCTCCCCCCCTTTTCGATAAAATGACTTGTAAAATACTTCTTCGCATTATGAACTTTTATTTTCTGTTTGTCAAGGAAGCGCTAATTGAGGCCTCATCAGCATATTCGATATCACCACCGGTGGCGAGACCGCGGGCAATGCGCGTGACGGTTGTACCCGATCCTTCAAGTTTTTTCTTGATATAAAGCGCGGTAATATCACCTTCAGTAGTCGGATTCGTGGCAAGGATGACTTCGGATGCGCCGCTCTGTGTGACTCGATCAATGAGTTCTGATATTTTCAGAGTTGTGCTTTCGTGCTCGCGGCTCATATCCATGACACCACCTAAGACATGATACAGTCCGCGGAAGGCACCGGTGCGCTCGATGGCAATGACATCGAGCGGTTCTTCGACCACGCAGATAATTGAAATATCACGGCTTTGGTCGGCGCAGATTTCACAGAGATCCGTTTCAGCGATATAGAAACAACGGGAACAACTCTTGAGATGATGGAGATCCTCGAGCGCTTCGGCGAAAGCGAGGAGTTTCGTCTCGTCTTGTTTGAAGAGATAGAGTACGAGTCGTTCGGCCATCTTGGGTCCAATTGATGGCAGAGTAGAAAAGTGACTGATGAGATGCTTGAATTTTTTTGGGTATTGCATGGAAATGAAATCAGACATTCAAAAATTTCGTCGTATGACTTCGAGTTTCGTGTACTATGCTTCGGTATGTACACGTTCGAGCGAACGAAAAGTAGTGGCATTCTCTTCAAAGAAGAGTGAGATTTTTCCGACCGGACCATTTCTGTGTTTCGACACGATGACATCGACGATATTCTTATTCGGCGTATCTGGTTTCACTCGATCTTCCCGGTAGAGGAACATGACCACGTCCGCGTCTTGTTCGATGGAACCGGATTCACGGAGATCGGAAAGCTTTGGTACTTGATCGGGACGAGATTCGACTGCGCGTGAAAGCTGAGAGAGGGCGATGACAGGGATATTGAGTTCTCGGGCAAGTTGCTTCAGACCACGGGAAATCTCGGAGATTTCTTGGACGCGGTTGTCGCCGCCACGCGAACGGCCTTCCATGAGTTGGAGGTAGTCGATGATGATGAGTCCGAGATTATGTTCAGCTTGGAGCCGGCGAGCCATGGTGCGCATTTCCATGATATTGAGTGACCCGGAATCATCGATGAAGATCGGCGCCTCTGAGAGGACACCCATGGCGTCAGAGAGCCGTTCAAAGTCATTTCCTGGTCCATCGCTTGAGAGTTTTCCTGTTCGGAGCCGCCACAGGTCGACACCGGCTTGGGCGGCTAGCATGCGATCGATGAGTTGATCGGAGCCCATTTCGAGAGAGAAAATACCAACCGGAATTTTGGAATAGACACCGACCTGGCGGGCGATATCGAGCGCGAAAGTCGTTTTTCCAATACTCGGTCGAGCGGCCAGGATGAGGAGATCGGATTTCTGGAGTCCGGCGAGCAGGTTATCTAGATCAGGGAAATGAGTTTGGATGCCGCGGAAAGCATTGTCGCTCTTGTGGAGCTCGTCGATACGGTTGAAGGCGGATTCGAGAATAGATTTGATCGGGATGAAATCCTGTTTGATGTATTTCTGTGAGACTGCAAATAACTTTTGTTCTGCTTCGTCGAGCACCTTTTGTACGTCTTCAGATTCATCGAAGCCCATTTCGATGATTTCACTCGCTACGGTGATCAAGCGTCGGAGCAACGCTTTCTTCTGGACGACTTTAGCGTAGTGTGCGACATTGGTTGCCGAGGGGACCGTGTTGACGAGTGAGGCGAGATAGCTGGATCCTCCGACTTTTTCGAGAAGCGAGGTTTCTTCGAGGCGGTTGGCGAGCGAAAGAACATCGATTGGTTCATTATTCTCATAGAGCTTGAGAATGGCCTCGTAGATGCGATTATGGTCATCTTTGTAAAAATCGCCCACGCGCGCGATATCGGCTACCTGGATAATGGCGTCTTTTTCAAGCATGAGCGAACCTAAGACCGACATTTCGGCCTCGATATTCTGCGGGGGGATTCGGAGATGATCTGTAGAAGTTTTTACCATAGCTCATACAGTATACCCGCTCGCGCAGAGAACGCATATATTGACAGAAAGTGTTATTATCTGTATAAATAGAGGCAATTCCTTCTTGCTGGGCGGAATCATGGATGCGGTTTTGGTGGGAAGGAGACCGGTAGTTTATTTAAAAATTGGTGCAATACTTTCTTCTCGTGAAAGGAGATGGAAATGATGCGGTCGTGCGCGACAGAGCCAATGGCTGGTTCGGTGTCGATGAGTGCTGAGGCTCTCGTAAGGTTTTTGAAAGACATCGGTGTTCCGGAAGCGCAGTTGGTTCGTATTTTGCAATTCGGTATCGTGCATTTGATGCGGAAAATGATGGAAGCGGATGCGAGACATCCGCGAGTAGTGGTCAGAGAACCACTTGTGGCTCCTGTTGTCGATGTGTCGAGCGTGTCCTCGGTGGTGGTCAGGAAAACGGAACCGTGCTGGTTGTTTTCGCGGTTACTCTATACCCCGGCGGGCTGGTCGATTGATGACTCGCATGATTCGTTTGATGGAGACCGGATCGATGTGGGAAAAATACGCCTGATGCCACTGGAGCATCTGCTGGACTCGGAAGGACGGAATGAACCGATGCACAACACGTTTGTTTCCGTACCTGCTCAGTTTTTGGATGCGTTCTTGTCGCTTCCGACGCGGATTCCACAAGGATGGATAGGGCAGCGAGTTTTGTTCGGAACACCCTATCTGGATACTCACGGGGAGCGTGTGTTTCGGTACCTGAAATATAGTGTAGGTCAGTGGTCTGGCTGGTTCTGTCGAAAATCCGACTTTGCTTCGGATCAGACAGTCTATGTGGCAGCAATGTACGATGTGTTATAAATCGCATCGCACGAATGTTGTGAGCCCTGTTTTTCTCGCTTGGTTGCCATTTGAGCAACATGAGAGTGAGGACAGGGTTTTTCTTTTTTAAGATTTTTTGAGGTGAAAACCGGTGGGGGTGTCTTCGATTGTGTAACCGGCCGCAAGAATGGCATCACGTAAGCGATCGGCTTCCGCGAATTCCTTGTTCGCACGGGCGAATTGTCGGTCTGTTGCCATTTTTTGAATATTGTCTGGTATAGGTTCAGTAGTGTCGGGTTCAAGACCGAAGAGGAAGAACATGGTTGTGAATGCCGATTGAACATCAGGGTTGAGTGGTTCACCTCGGTCGAGCGCGCTGTTCGTTTCGCGAGCGAGCTCTTGAGCGATGGCGATGGCGAGTGGCGTATTCAAGTCATCTTCACAGGCCTCGATGATACGTGTGAGCCAGGGCGTGGCGGAAAAACCGGCATGAGATACCGAGGTTGTCGCGAGGCGGGTGAAAGTTGTGAAAAGCGACTCTTTGATTCTATACGCCTGTTTGAGACTGTTCCATGTGAAATTCATTTGACTTCGATAATGCGCACCGAGGAAGCAGACTCGGAGATCGGCTGGTGAAAATCCGTGCTCAACGATATCGGTCAGACGATAAAAGTTACCTTTTGACTTAGACATTTTGACACCATCAATGAGAATGTGACGGGCATGGAGCCAGTAACGGACGAATGATTTCCCGGTCGCACATTCGCTTTGGGCGATTTCAGCTTCGTGATGCGGGAAGATGTTATCTTCGCCGCCGGTGTGAATATCAAAAGAATCGCCGAGGTATTCCTGACTCATGGCAGAGCATTCAATATGCCAGCCCGGGTAGCCCTCGCTCCAGGGAGAGGGCCAGTGCATCAGGTGGCCGAACGGCGCGGCAAGCCAGAGGGCAAAATCCCATGGGTGGCGTTTGTCTGGGTGCTCCTCGAGACGAGCACCTGCTTTGAGTTTCTCTAAAGTGTTTCCCGAGAGTGCGCCGTAGTGGTCGAAAGAAGTAACATCGAAAAAGACATTCCCGTTTGCAGCATAGGCATGTCCATTTGCGATCAGCTCCTCGATCATTCTGATCATCTGGGGGATATGGGCGGTAGCGCGCGGGAAGAAATGTGCCGGCAAAATATGCATGGCTGTTTCATCATGGTAGAAATGGGCTTCGTAGAATCGTGCGATTTCCTCGGGCGTCTTGTGTTCCACTAGTGCTTTCTTGGCCAACTTATCTTCGCCGCTGTCACCCTGAGCGATATCATCGGCCGTCATGTGTCCGACATCGGTGATGTTCTTGATATGGCGCACTTCGTAGCCAGCATGGAGCAGTACACGGCGGAGCGTATCAGGAAAGACGAAGGAGCGGAGGTTACCGATATGAGGATAGTCATACACGGTGAGTCCACAGGTATACATCCCGACTTTGCCTTTTTCGCGGGGTGTGAATGTTTCCTTGGCTTTGGTGAGAGTGTTGTAGAGTTGCATAAAACCAGAACAGAGCGGATAAAAAGAAGAAAACAAAAAAACAATATGGCTTGCCACTGGCCATTTCCTCTCTCAGAGTATCAAACAAGTATGTAATTGACAAATAAACATTCTTATGTTTTTTTGATTAATTCAGTTGCACCGGGTGGCTGAATCTTGGGAGGGTCTTGAGAATGGATGTCGGTACACGCGATGAAATAGTAGGTCTGTTCCGTGCTCTTTCGCGGGAGTTTAGAAGCAGGACGGGTCAGGGTTACAATGTTTTTTTCCCTCAAGCCTGGAAGGTATGCGATGAAATGGCTGACTGATTGGGCGATAGCGAGAGTTTGGAGGTCGTACAAGAACTTTTTTTCGATGCCTTTTCCGGGCAATTCCAGCGCGATGAGAGGGTTATTGATTCACATGAATCGTTGCGTGAATTGATGGGTTTGTTCCGTCGACTGAGCGCGGTTATCGCCGAAGAAGATTCGGCAATGATAATGATGGCGGGTAGCCCGAGTGATTTTTTCTCGTGAAAGGCCTCTGAGGTTGCACAAGCAGCTTCAGGGTAATGGTTAGATAGGCCAAAAAATAAAGCGGGCGCTCTTCATATAGGGTCGCCCGCTTTTCATTTCCCTTACTTTTTTGTGCTGTATTGTTTAAAACCAGTGTTTCCATTTGAACATGACTACTGTCAAGACCGCGATGATGAGTACGAAGATGGTATGGATCCAGAAAGCATGTGGGTGATTGCCGAAAGGGATAGAGGCCGTCATCGCGAGCATGTTGGTGTAGACCGACATAGGGAGCAGGACAGCTGAGAAAATAGTGAGGACTTTCATGGTGAGGTCGAGTTTACTGGAAAGAAGAGAGTTGTTGGTGGCCTCGAGAGCCTCGATGGTCTCCTTGTTGCTTTCGAGAATGTTCCAGATGCGGATATTCGTACCGATGAGATCTTGGAAATATGGCTTGAGTTCCCCAGGCACATGTGGATGATCCTTCGCGAGGAGAGACTCGAGAATGGAGCGTTGGGGCTTGAGAGTCCGGCGAAAGTTGAGAATGTCGCGCTTTAAGACTGAGATTTCGAGCACCATCTCTTTTTCTTTTTCGGCGAAGACCTGCGATTCGACGAAATCAAGTCGCTCGGCGATGTGGTTGAGTTTTGGAAAACAGGAATTGAAGAGAATGTCAAGTACAGCATAGAGGAGATGAGTTGGGGTTTGGCTCATGTAGAGACGGCGACGCCCTTCATTGTTAGCGAGTTCGGTAAGAAACTGGTTCAGCGGATAAATATCGTGTTTGTGACTGGTGATGAGATAGTCACCAGTGAGGATGATATCAAGTTCACCCGCAAACGTCGTACGGTGATGAGTGTCAAAGAGGGGAATATGTACCGAAAGGAAAAGGCAGCCATCATATTGCATGACTTTTGGCTGATAAGTCGGGGTGACGAGCTCTTCGATGGCAAGCGGGTGAATGGTAAAGTTTTCTTGGAGATACGTGATGTCCGCATCTTGCGGATCTACGAAATCCAGCCAAGTCACTCGATGGAATTTCACTTGATGCATGATGTTTTTTTCTTTGGGTATTCTTTTTCGTAAGTATACCAGTATTTTATTGACAGTGAAAGGGAAATATCGTACATTGTTCCAGTATGCTGGAAATACTGAAAACCGGTTTACTCGCCTGGATACGATTCTATCAGCGTTTTCTGTCAAGCGAGCGAGGGATATTGAGCTTATTTACCGGTGGTCGCATCTGCCGTTTCCATCCGAGTTGCAGTCAGTATACGTTTGATGCGGTAGCAAAGTGGGGAGTTTTGAAGGGTATTTGGCTTGGTTTGAAACGTATCGTGCGTTGTCACCCCTGGAATCTCGGGGGCTACGATCCGGTTCCTTAACAATTTTTTCAGAAAGGAGAGAGTGGGCTTCGTAGTGCGCGAAGCGTTAGTGCGTACCCATTGTTTTTTCTTTGAGGAGTGAACATGCGGCAGAAACAGCAACAAACTGGTAGGTCAACACCTATGGTGCGGAGGACTGTTGGGAGTCGGAGCGATCAAACCAGGTCTGTGTCTGATGGGGTCGTCGATTTCACCGGGATCCCGAACAAGGAGCAGGCCGGACCCATATCCGATGGAACCGTTGATCCCGTGGCGGGACACGTCGAGCGTCGCCAGCATTACAAGCATACGCCTCGTGGTCGCACACAGAGGCGCAGGCGCGGTGACGTGGATCGGTTGATGCCACTGCAAACATCATCACTACGCTACTCGGCTCAAAACCGTGAATAATGATTGAGAAAGGGGGATGTAAGGGCGTGTCATTTCTCCCCTTTCTATTTCCAGGCCCATTTCCTGCTCAGGATCTGGGCTTTTTCTTTTGGGATGCTTTTGAGCAGAGCAGAGCGCCGACTGCATATTTTAAGCTTCCAAATCATGACATTAGCACTCACACTTGACGAGTGCTAAATCATTCTTTATACTGTTAATTATGGATACTCGTCAGAAAAAAATTCTCTCGGCCGTGGTCGAATTGTATACTAAGACTGCTCTTCCAGTCGGGTCGCAGACCTTGATTGAGTATTTCAAATTTCCCGTGAGTTCGGCAACTTTGCGCAATGATATGGTTGCGCTTGAAGAAGCTGGATACCTCTATCAACCACATGTTTCCGCCGGGCGTATCCCGACCGATGCTGGTTATCGCTTTTATGTCGAAGAGATGATGGGAGACGAGGATCTTTCTCACGAGGATCAGCGACGGCTCCAGAAAGAGCTACTGATAATGAAGGCGAAACAGGCTCGGTTGGGACGCAGTACGACGAAGCTCCTTTCTATGCTTTCAGGGAATCTCGCTGTGTCCGGTTTGATCGACAAGGATGAATTTTATGATTTTGGGATCAAGGAACTCATGGAAAAGCCGGAGTTTCAGGAGATTGACGAACTGTGCCGTTTGGTAGAAACGTTGGATTCACTTGATGAGCGGATTGATGTCATTTTTGCCAAACTCGGTAATGGTGAGACACAGATCTTCATCGGTGAGGAGAATCCGATCAAGGGGATTGCAAACTGTTCGATGGTCGTGGCACCGTATCAGAGCAGTGAAGGCAAAGGCATTCTTGCTATCATCGGTCCGAAACGTATGGATTACGCCAAGAATAAATCGCTGATTGAGTATATGAAAAAGCTACTTGGTTCATCGCTTTCTGTGATGGTGATCATAGTTGTGCCGTTTTCATAAGATATCGTTATGATGCTTGTGACGGAAGAAGCACATGAGCGAGTAGCAACAGATACAGAGATGTCGACCGAAGAGGAGCAAGAAACAATACAGCACCGCGAGTTCGAACTTTTGAAGGAGCGGATGACGAGATCGTCATAGCAAAAGCTTTTTTCTCGATACTATTTTTTCAATACTCATTAAGTGTAAGAAATATAAACGACAAGAATGTATGCAGCAGGATGATGAAAGGCAACAGGAGGGAGAAGAGGAGAGAGTGGATGAGGAGGTTTCTGTATCGGAAATATCTGAACAAAAGCCTCTGAAAACCGATGCCGAGCTCGCAGCAGAATATCTGAATGATCTTCAGCGTCTTCAAGCAGATTTTGAAAACTATAAAAAACGGCAAGCGACGCGCGAGAAGGAGATCGCCGGGTATCTTATCGAGAAACTGGTGATGGATATTGTGCCCGTGATGGACAATTTCCGTATGGCGACCGAGCATATCCCGGAAGCGGAACGAACGAGTCCTTGGGTGACCGGCATTCAGTATATCGAAAAGCAGTTGGAAAAAGTTTTGACCGAAAACGGAGTGTCGACTATTGAGGTACGGGTTGGGGACGCATTTGATCCGACGATACACGAAGCTCTGAAGCAAGCAGAACCAAGCGAAGGAGCCACAGAAGGAGCGGAAGGGGATCATGTACAAACCGTAACCAAAGTACTCCAGAATGGGTTTAAGATTGGAGAGCGTGTCATTCGCCCGGCCAAAGTGACCGTGAAGTAATTCAGAGAATCATCTCAATTTATCAATTAAGTTGTAAGTATAAATATATGTCAAAAATACTCGGCATTGATCTCGGGACGACCAACTCGGCCATGGCCATCGTCGAAGGGGGTAGCCCGACTATACTCGAAAATAAAGAAGGGAATCGGACGACACCGTCTATGGTTGCGATCAGCAAGACCGGCGAACGTCTGGTCGGACTTTTGGCCAAGCGCCAGGGGGTCACCAATCCAGAAAATACACTTTTCTCGATTAAGCGTCTTATCGGTCGCCATTTCAATGATGGAGAGGTGAAGCGCGATATGAAGACGTTGCCTTACAAAATCGTCCAGGCGGGCGAAGGCACCAAAGTGATTATGGGAGGTAAGGAATACACGCCACAGGAAGTGAGCGCGATGATTCTTTCCAAGTTGAAGGCAGATGCTGAAGAGAAGCTTGGTGAGAAGATCACCGATGCGGTTATCACCGTTCCGGCGTATTTTGACGACAGTCAGCGCAAGGCAACCAAAGAAGCGGGTGAGATCGCGGGATTCAATGTTCGCCGTATCATCAATGAGCCGACCGCGGCCGCTCTCGCGTATGGATTCAATAAGAAGAAGGATGAAAAGATCGCGGTGTACGACCTTGGTGGTGGTACTTTCGATATTTCGATCCTTGAGGTAGCCGAAGACACGGTTGAAGTGAAATCAACCAATGGTGATACGCATCTCGGTGGTGACGACTTCGATCAGAAGATCATTCATTGGATTCTTGATGAATTTAAAAAGCAAGAAGGCATTGATCTCTCCAAAGATCCGCTCGCTTTACAGCGTATTAAGGAAGCTTCTGAAAAAGCCAAGATCGAACTTTCGACCGCGGCCGACACTGAAATCAACCAGCCATTTATTACGAGTGATGCCAATGGTCCGAAGCATCTCGTTATGAAGATGACCCGCGCCAAGCTTGAGGAACTTGTGCACGAACTTGTTGAGGCGACATTCGAACCGGTGAAAAAAGCGCTTGCCGATGCGAAGCTCTCGGTTTCTGAAATCAACGAAGTCGTGCTGGTCGGTGGGATGACGCGCATGCCGCTTGTCCTCCAGAGTGTCGAGAAATTCTTTGGTAAGAAACCGAATATCTCGGTCAATCCGGATGAAGTCGTGGCCGCTGGTGCCGCCATTCAGGGTGGAGTGCTTGAAGGTTCGGTCAAAGACGTGCTCTTGCTCGATGTGACGCCGCTTACTTTTGGTATCGAAACCATGGGAGGCGTTCGCACCCCGCTTATTGAACGCAATACCACCGTACCGGCACAAAAGAGTCAGATCTTCTCAACCGCGAGCGACAATCAGCCATCTGTTGAGATACACGTCCTTCAGGGTGAGCGCGAAATGGCGAATGACAACAAATCGCTCGGACGCTTCATTCTCGATGGTATTCCACCGGCGCCGCGTGGCATCCCACAGGTCGAAGTCACTTTTGATATTGATGCCTCAGGTATCTTGTCGGTGACAGCCAAAGACAAGGCGACCAATAAAATGCAGTCTATCCGTATCGAAGCCTCAACTGGTCTCTCTAAGGATGAGATCGAGCGCATGAAGAAGGATGCTGAGATTCACGCCGAAGAAGATAAGCACAAGAAGGAACTGATCGAGGCCCGTAACCTGGCTGATAGTATGATTTATACGACCGAAAAGAGCATGCGCGACGCAGGCGACAAGATCACAGCCGAAGAAAAGAAACCAGTTGAAGATGCTATCACCGAACTCAACAAGGTAAAGAATGGCGATGATCTCGACGCCATCCGTAAGGCGAGTGAGACGCTCTCGCAGGCTGCGCAGAAGATTGGCGAGAAGCTCTATGCTGCGGCGGCAGCAGCCGAGAAGTCGGCTGCAGGCCCGGAGACGAAAGCCGAAGGCGAGTCGACAACCGAAGCCCCGAAAGATGCTGAAGTCGAAGACAAACCAGCTGACGAGGAGAAGAAATAAGTGAAAGAAATGAAGAGCGAGGATTCATCTCCTCGCTCTTACAATAATCTGAAGTATTATGACATTTAGGAAAAATGAAATAAGTTTTTATATCCTGCTGGCGGGGATTTTTCTTGTGTTAGGTTATTATCTTTATAAATTTCATTATTCATTGATTAACTCAAATGCCTTTTCATCATTTGTCATGCTCTTAGTGGGCAGCGTTGCGATTTTCTTGTACTTAAAACAGAAATCGGATACTCGAGTACAGGCTGCACGAGTACTGCTTATTGAGATTAGAACTGCAGAGGAAAGAATGAGTCAATTGAAAGAGAAGCTCCAATCTGGGGTTACCGATGACTTACCATCTATTTTTCCGACGAAAAGCTGGAAGATATATTCACATCTTTTTGTAAGCGATTTTGATCAGGATGAATTGAAGCTCCTGAGTGCTTTCTATGATTACGGTGATTTGATTGAGGATTTTGCCAAGAGAAACAACGATTTTTTTTGGGTGACTACAGAGGAAAGGGCTCGTGTGGTACAACAGAAACTCGCTGAACTGATTATTCGTTCGCAGACGAGGCCTCAAGGAGAAGAAGTTGATTTGGCTGTTTTGAAGGAACATTTTCTGGATGTTTTTTCTAATGATACCTGTGCGTATACACCAAAAAAATCTGTTAATGAGATAGAGAACTATATGAGAAATATCGGTAGAATTACCACGACAAGCGCAGGGACGAAATTGAAGTCACTGGCAAAAATGAAATAGTGGGTCAGAATAAGAAGAGATTGATTTTGGAAATGCGGCAGTTGATATTTATGTGCTGATTTCGCGGAATAGAGAAAGAGTTCGCACGGAATCAGAATCAAAGAAGTAGGGAGATGCCTTGAATGGAGGATATACATTTTTGGTATTTTTTGTTTCTTGACAAGTGGGGCATAGGGAGTAGAGTAAGGGTGTTTTCTAGTGAGACTTCCTAGAAAGCATAAGGTAGTTTTGTACTCTAGTAGTAGGATCAGTTCCTTAAACAGGAAAAGGAGATTCTCATGACGAGTGATGAGGTACAACGGTTAGCGGATACATACGCGTTTTTTTGTCCAGATCCGTTTTGGTTTCCTGTCACACCCAGATACGATCAGGCGAGGCCTGATGGCAGACAGACACTGTCGGTGAGACGGTGTCCTGGTGAAGCGTGGCAGACTTTGCAGCGTATGAAGGCACTACTCTGTGTTTCTGATGAGTTTGTTGCTGGTTTTGGTTTTGTATCAGCAGTGCAGTTGCCGTTTCCGCAGACCAGCACGTGCTCTTTTGGTACCCATTTGTTGACGGGATGGCTGAACGATAGCGAAATTCGCGCGTCGCTTCCCGAATTACACTCGATGACGCCAGAAGACCTGGTCGCGTTGCTTGAGAAATGTCTGTGCATGCCCTGGTTTTTCTCTCAGAATGAATTCGGGACATTGTTTTATGTCGAAAATTACAATGGCGATACCGTACCAGTGACCTTGCGTCCGACTTGCAGAGATGACAATAACGAGACATCTCACTCATGGTTTCTTGATATTGAGACGGACAGCCAGGATAAAAGACGTCCAATCGGTACTCAATTAATGTATCGAATCCAGTAAGTCTCGTTTCGCACTTCACCTTGAAGGTGCCTAAAATCGCGTAAAGTGATTTTTGGCCCTTTTTGTTTTGGAAAATACTACGGGTAGTTTTTTGACGACACATGTCGCGTAACATATATGATAATAAGATAATGAGTCAGGAGCGCGAATCTTTCATTTTTTAAAAACTGGCAATGCATCTCGGTTTTGGATGAAACTGATTCGGGTGAGGAAAAAAACATCCGCCGGTGGGGGCGGATGGAAGTAATGGTGTGGCTTCCGGAGGTTCAGGTTCGGTGTCTGTAATACGCATTAGCGAGGCCGACGATCGAAATAATCAGAGCGATGGCCGTTGGCAGGCTTTTTGTCTAGTCGAATTTTTTCCAGATTCGGTCGCAGGCGGGTTGGAAATACTCGTCGATAAGCGTATCATCGACGATGGAGAAGATATCTGAAAACATGGGAACCTCCGATCTGGTTAGGTTGGGAAAGTGCATTGACTAGAGTAGGATAAAGGAAGGGGGAAGCCGCCATCATTCGATGTAGATTCGTGACAAGTCATTACAATCGACTGAAGATAGTATGAGAATCCAAGATAGAGTATATGGAGAGACTGTTTTTGACGAACCGGTTTTGACTGAGCTGATTGAGTCGTCGGCGCTTCAGCGACTGCGGGGGGTCGATATGGGCGGATACTATGAGGTATATTTCCCTGGGTCGAAGCATTCCCGCTTTGAACATTCCCTGGGTGTGGCATGGCTCCTCAGGCGTTTCGGGGCACCGCTCGAGGAACAGGTGGCTGGGTTGTTGCATGATGCGTCTCACTCGGCTTTTTCGCACGCGATTGACTACGCTATCATTTCGGCCAATCAGGCGACACAGAGTTATCAGGATGATGTCCATGAATCCTATCTGGAAACAACTGAGATCCCAGCTTTACTTACGAAGCATAGATTTTTGATGGAACATATTTTAGATGACGCGTGTCACCCGCTCAAAGAGCGAGATTTACCAGATCTCTGTGCGGATCGGATCGACTATATTCTGCGGGGTGGAATCGCTTATCGAGTCATCTCATCTCTTCAGGCGAAGACATTTCTTGACGCTTTGAGTGTGTTTGAGAATCGATGGGTATTTCGTGATTCCGCGATTACGAGAGAGTTTGCTGAGCTGTTCCGGCATATCAATCACACTTACTATTCGAATATCGAAACCGCGCTCATGTTTCAGACGACTGGGGATTGGCTGGCACATGCTCTGGCGAAAAAATATGTTTCCTTGCCGGAACTCTACGCGACGGACAAAGAAGTTATCGGAAAGGTGAATGCGCATCTGGGAACAGATCTTCTGCTTCAGAAATTCTGGAAACGCATGAATCGGAAAACGGGGTACTGTCTGGATCCAGATGGTTCGGGACGGAAAACGCTCTGTAAATCACGTATGGTCGACCCGCTTTGTTTCGATGCGGGTGAAATCCGTAGGCTCTCGGATATCGACCCTGCTTGGGGAAACATCGTCCGGATAGAATCGAAACCGAAGGAATATCTGATTGTTTTCGAAGATGGAAGATAGAAGTGGGGAGAGTTTTGACTTCTTTTAGAGAAAGTGGTAAAAGGGATACTGTGTTTTTCGAATGAGAAAATCGACGTTGATAGAGAGGTTTTTTCTTTTTCATACCTCCTGCTTCTCAGCAGAATACTCGGTTTTGAATTGTTTTATAAAACCCTATGGATCATAATCTGCTCGGTATTGGATGGCAATTGTTGATGGCTTTGACATCCGGGTTACTCATTGGTGTTGAACGTCAATCGAATCGAGCGGCCGGACAGAGGAATCTCGGCATACGCGATTTCACCTTAATCGCTTTGCTTGCATTTTTAGCGAGTTATCTGCATGCGTACAATCCTTATATTTGGCCGATTGCTTTTTCTGGAGTGATGTTACTTGGTGTGATTGTCTTCGCCTTTGAGTCATTGGGGACATTACACCAAGAAGGTCCAGTTTCGCGCGCGGGGATTACGACTATTCTTGCTTTCCCAATCGTGTTTTTGGTTGCGAGCCTGAGCGTGTTTCAGGTTGAATTCTGGTTGATGACAACCGTTGTTTTCATTTTGTTGATTATTTTGGAGTTGAAAGACCAGTGGCATCAATTTGCTGCTACGATTGAAAAACAGGAACTTTTCGATTTTAGCATGCTTATTGCCATTGCTCTGGTGATTACACCGCTCATTCCCGCCGACGCGTCGGTTAAAATACCGTTGTATTCGTTTTCACAGCATACATTTTTGTTTCAAGCTGTTAATGTAGCTACCTTTTGGAAAGTGTTACTCATGGTGAGTTTCATGAGTTTTATTTCTCATTTCATCACAAAATATATTCGCGGACGTAATGCACTGCTCCTCGCGACTTTTTTTGGGGGTTTGGTTTCGTCACTCGCCACGATCATTCTATTTTTACGCGGCTCTGGCAAGAAGAAGGACGGGCAGGAGAATCTCTATCTCGCTTATCTTGCAGCGAGTACTGGCTCGTTATTTAAGGACATTCTTATTTTATTCGCGATTGTCCCGCAAGTTTTTTTTCAAAAGATGCTGTTTCCGCTTATCACCATTTTTCTCATGATGGTGATACTGACACTTTTCAGATTTTCTCAATCGACACGAACTGAGGAGGTACGATTTACCGATCGACCGTTGCCTTTCAAGTTCATCACCAAGTTTTCCGTGATTTTCTCGGTTGTGATGATCATTATGGTTTTCGTGCGGTTCTATCTTGGGCATGCCTGGTTGATTATTGCGACGTTTTTCTCGTCTCTGATTAGTTCTGCGGCCGCACTGGCATCCATTGGTGAAGCATTCAAATATCATGAAATCAGTGATCTGGTCATGGGTATAGGTATTTTACTCGCCCTTCTGGGGAGTATTAGTGCCAAGTATGGTGTTGTTCTGTATCATTTAGGCATACGACAGTCATGGAGGTTTTTTTTACCGATCGTGTACATCGCAGGCGTTGGTAGTCTTACTTTTTACGCCATCTTCTTTTAGTCTCTTGTGGGGAGACTGCCGTGAGAGTGGTTTGTGTCCTTCCCAGGCACGGTATGATGCGTGAGGGATATGTTGTGACAGATGAAGAAAAAATGTAGATACTTCGCCGATAATGGTTTGTGTATGAGTGTCGTGTATTTCCCGATCTCTTGTTTGTGAGAGTATGCAACCGACGACTTTTGAAATTGAGAGGCTTAGACTGTTGGAGAGCGGTCGATTGACGGTTGGTGTGGATGAGGCTGGGCGAGGGCCATTGGCTGGACCGGTAGTGGCAGCCGCAGTCATGTATCGTGATTCAAACTTTCTGATTCCATCGGACCAAGAAAAAACATTTTCCCTCATACGTGATTCTAAAAAACTGTCTGAAAAACAGCGGGAGCAGATATTTGGCGTGATACAGGAGTATTTCGTGGTTGGTATCGGTGTTATTTCCATGGAAACGATCGATCGAGTGAATATCCTTGAAGCCACGTTTCTTGCCATGAAGGCAGCCATATCGAACTTGAGAAGAAACGTATCGGTTGACGATTCATCTCGCCTCTTTTTCTTGATCGATGGTGATCAGCAAATTCCGAATTTTTCTGGCGAACATGAGTCGTTGATCGGCGGGGACGGCATTTCTAAATCTATCGCGGCTGCTTCTATCATAGCTAAGGTGACGCGGGATCGCATGATGGATGCTTATGATCAGGAATATCCGGCTTACGGTTTTATCAGACATAAGGGTTACGGGACAAAGGAACATATGGATGCCTTACGGAGATATGGGCCATGCCCGCTGCATCGGCAGTCATTTCGCCCGGTACAGCTCTCTACCCCGGATACCGTGAATAAGCGTTTTTCTCGGGAATTACGGTCACATTGATTCCACGAATGTGTGTTTGGTGCTCTTTCGAGGATAGTGTATTATGGTGGATATGGGACAGAAACATACACAGAGGCGGTGGAATCTTTGGGTTCTTGTGGTATTGTCCACGATTGTTTTTTTTGGATTCTTACTGCGGAGTTATCACTTTTCTGACTGGTTACATTTTGAACTCGATCAGTCGCGTGATGCCCGAGTGATCGATCGAGCCATGGTTGGTTCATTCTTCGATTTGCCTCTACTCGGTCCTAAGGCGGGAGGAACACTGCTGCGCCTCGGACCTTCTTTCTATATGTTTCAGTACGTGAGCGGATTGCTTTTTGGGGCAAATCCGGTTGGGTACGCACTTGGAGTGATGATGCTTTCGGTGGCGACTATTGGCGTGTTCTTTTTGTTTGTACGAAGATTTTTCACAGATCGTCTGTCGCTTAGTCTGACCGCATTGCTTGCGACATCGTTGTTTTTTGTCTTATATGGGCGATTTGCGTGGAATCCAAATCCGATTCCGTTTTTTGTTCTATCCGGATTTTATGCTTTGCTGCGCTCAGTCGATGCGCATGAAAAACACCGGGGCGTATGGTTTGGTGCGTGCGTGATGCTCTTTAGTATAGCATCGCAGTTGCACTTTCTTGCTTTTATTTCGCTTCCGATATTGCTCGTGAGCTTTTTATTGATACGAAGACCACGATATTCGTGGAAAGCATGGCTTGCTGCTCTGGGTATTGTTGCGTTTCTGTATCTGCCAGTGGTTTTAAATGAGATGGAAACAGGTGGTCGGAACTCGCAGGAATTCGTGAAGGCAATTACAGACAAATCAACCAATGCGAAGTACAGTATACTGGAAAAGACGATACGAAACACGAGTGAACACAGTTTAGCTGCCCTGGTAGTGGTTACTGGTTTCGAAGGAGGTATGTTTCCTGCGATTCGCGTTGAGGATGGTACGTTTATTACTCATTGTCTCACTCGCTGCGATGCGGGGAAGTGGTATGGTCTTGCAGCAATACTCACGTTCTCTTTTTCGATTTTCATTCTCCTTTTTCTGTGGTGGCGTGAGCGCGAACGTACGAAGGCAGATTTTCTCTTGCTCTCAGGTCTGTGGCTTGGGATTACCTTTGTACTGTTTTTGCCACTTGCCTATAGCATCGCACCACGATTTTTCCTTTTATCGGGACCTTTCTTTATCGTGCTTGTCGGAGTCCTCTTGTTGATGATCGAACGATGTTTTCGACGTTATCATGTCGGGTTTACCCTCAGTATATCTGTAATCGTGCTTTTGGTCGGATCAAATGTATTCTTCACTTGGCATCGGTTTGATGAACTCTCTCGTTCCATGACCGAAGCGATCGATAGCGAGCCGGACCGTATCTTGAAAGAGCAGATTCGCGTTACTTTACAACAGGAGCAGGCTATTGTTGATTTTCTTACCGCACGCTCACATGAAACAGGGTATCCGGTTTATATGTGGAGTGAACCGCAATATCGTCGAGCCTTGAAGTATTTGCTTGAGCAGAGGGGTGTCGAGAATGCCGTACTTGGATTTGACGGTATTTATCGACAGGGAGTGTATTACCTTGTGTTACGGGCACATTCGAATCATGAGGATGCCTTGAAGAAATACCGGCCGATGTATACAGTTGGTGAGAAAACCTTTTTTGGAACATTAATTGTTTTTGAGTTGTTTCCAAAGCCGGAGTTCATTTTGATGGAACATCAGGATTTCTCTCGTGAAAAGCCACAGACTACTTCGGTGTCGCCACGGTATACATGGCGTGAATGGTATAGTCGAAATTGGTCGCAACAATCGGTTGATCGTATGGATACGAGTGATGACGCCTCGGGTGGTGTGGATAATGAGATCTTTGATGGCCTTTAATGGCTCTCACCTTAATTTTTCTCTCATTTTTTTGCGAAATGCGTATGATTTCTTGGAAACACACTTTGCTCATCTTGAGTTTTATTGTCTGTTTTGGAGTGGGGGTTCGGGCGTACGGTCTTGGGAATAATTCTTTTGTAGCGGACGAATTTTTGGATATGAATTCCGCTTACGGGTACTTCAAAACGGGCGAATGGCGCGCATGGGATTTTAACCGTGACGAGCCAAGTTCGATGAACGCTAATGTGGCTCGCGATGAACGAGCGACTATTTATAAGTGGCAGGTGGCACAATTATTCCGCGTTCTCCCGCCGACTGAAACAACGGCACGCATGGTGAGTGTTTTTTGGGGATGTATTTCGATAGTGGTTGTTTTTTGGAGCACACTGGTGTTCACGAAACGACGTGAGACGGCGCTGATCGCCGCTGCTTTAATCGCATTGTCGGTTTCAGGAATTATCTTTGACCGTCGATTGCGGATGTACTCGATGTTTGCTCCTGTCTATTTGGCATTGGCGACAGTATTGTACCTCGCTCTTGAAAGGACCATTCGGATCAGATGGAATCGTGCCCGTATATTATCTAGAATGATTGGCCTGCATATTGGATACGCATTGCTGGCCGGCGTATTGTTTGTGGTCGGAATTTTGACGCACCAGTTGACAGTCACGATCATTCTGTCAACGGCAGTCTATCTTATCTGGGCTGGTGCCCAGAGGTATCATGCGACGCGGATCTGGAAGAATCGGTATTTTCTATTTTGTATGTTGGGTATCTGCGGACTCGTAGCGCTTCGTTTTCTCGCCCCGAGTTTTTTTGCTTCTTTTTCATCGGGTCTTATTTGGTTGGATAATCATTATAGCTACCTCGGTTATGTGATGACGGATTACGAACATCCACTGCTCGCGGTACTGCTCATGTGCTTTGGAGCTTTTCATCTCATAACGTGGGAGCGACGATCAAAAGCGGCTTGGTATCTTGTATTTTCATTTGTTGTTCCGTTGGCCTGTGCCATTTGGTTTTTCCAGCGTAACGCGGGACCGCAGTACATTTTCTTCGCGCAGTCATTTGGGCTGATTTTGGTGGCCTCTGGTATTTTTGGCGTCTGGCAGTCACTTGGTCAACGCTTCGTTGAGTTGGGGAAGAGGATGGCACTTGCGGTTCTTTTTATGCTTATCCTACTCGTTCCTAATTTTAGTTATTTTTTTGAGGAGAATACGACCTACCATGAAACGGCGTCAGGAGGAAATCCGAATTATCGCAAGGTCTTTGAATATATAAAAACACATCGGCAGCCGACTGACGTTTTAGTAACACGGAATTTTCGTAATTATTATTGGAGTGGGGCGGATATATTCGTGTACGATCTGAGTGATGAGGTGAATCGGATACGGTTATCCAGAGAGGCGCTCCAGCGTATTGTGTCGAATAATGAGAGCGGCTGGATTGTTCTTTCAAGCAACGACTACGACTATTTTTCAAATGATGCCGAAGAATACATGAAAAAATATTTAGAGAGAGTGAGTCATTCGGCAGTTCGAGGTCCGATAGATGTCTATCGTTTTGAACATGTTCGTGGTGACTGATATTGTACGGTGCAGAAGTGGGTGCGGTTTCAATACGATATCAACGATTCTGGTTCTTTCTGGAACGGAACAGTGTGGTAAGTGGGGCTATGTCGGTCGGTGTGAGTTCTCCTGAGAGGCGGAGAAGCATGAAGTACAGACCGACGAGTAGTGTGCTTGAGCCGAGAAAAGTGATATTGCCAGAGGGAAGAGAATAAGAGAGGACTACGAGTAGGATAGCGTTCCCAAGAGAAACAAAGAGTGTACGGGGGGCAATGTGGACATCAAAGTGTTGCTTAATGGATACAAGCAGAAGGATGGTGATCGCGATGGAAACCAGGGTGATGGAAAGTGCCGCACCCGCGAGTGCCCATTGGGGAATCAGGATGAGATTCAGCACAATCATACTTAGAAATCCCCAGAATGCAAGTTGCATGGGGATTTTGACGAGGCCGGCTCCATTGAGTGCGAATGAGAGAACATAAAAAATGGTCAAAAAGCCGACTCCGAGAGCATAAATTTGGAGTGGCTGTGTAGCGGCGATATATTGATTTCCATAGAAAATGTGGAGTACCTGGGGGGCATATATGATGAGGAGGGTAATCATTGGGAAGAGGAGAAAAACGAGAAGTCTGAGCGATTGATTGACAAGACGGGTTGTCTCTCCGGCGTTTCGTTCAGATGTCGTTTTGGAAATGGCTGGGAGTAGTATGATGGTAAGTGCGTAAAAAAGATAGTAAGGGATGCGACCAGCCGTAATAGCAGCATTATAAATGCCGGTCAGATAATCGCTTTGGAGCAGACTTTTGACGAAATAGAGATCGAGAGTGAGGATGAGCTCATAGAAAAGTAGGAAAAGCGTGAGTGGTCCGGCATAAGCCAGAATGGTTTTTCCGGAGAATGGAATGATGTCGGCTTTTGTCTGTTTGACGTGTGGAAAATAGCGGTGGGTGATGAAAATATCGGCTATCAGCGCGATGGTAAAAACGAACATTGGGGCAGCGATATAGCCCGAGACGGCACCTTGGACACCAAAAAAGTAGGAGAATCCGATGATGAAGATGATACGACCAAAAGCACGTGTTGTTTTCAGTATTGCTTGGAGGCGGAAGAAATGCAGACCGGTATAGTAATAAAAATAGAATGAGGCGGCAGCGAAGGCCGGGATGATGAGCGAAGAGAGCTGGAAGAGGGGAGTGAGGCTTGGATCGCGGAGCGCTCGTGCGATAAGTGGCGCAGAGAGAAAGAACAGAATGGTCACTGATAACATGAGCAAGACCTGAAGACGGATAGCCTGATGTTTGATACCAAGGATTTTTTCTGGTGCGCTCTCAAAAATTTCGCTCAAATACTTAGACATAGCGGTTGGGATGCCATTTCCGATCAGAACGATAATCATGGTGGTGAGTGTTACGACCAGGCTGTAACGGCCATAATCAGCCGGACCAAGAATACGTCCGACTGCTGACTGAATGATGTAGCCAGCTACGCTGAAGATGATTTCAGAACAGGTGAGCCAAACGAGTGCATTGGAAAACTTTTTCATGAGCGTATTTCAATGTTCGCGGAATGTAGCGAGCAGGGAAGCGAAAACGAGTTCTTTCGGTTGTTCAGTATTGAGGACATGCATATTCCAGGGACGTATTTTTGTCTGATACAAATCTTGCTTCGTTTCGAGGTATTCAATACCTTGTTCGGGTATCCGTTCTCGGGACATGATGATCTGCGGATCAAGCTCAAAATAGAAGGCGATATCTGGGCGTGGGAGAGAGGATTCGAGTACATTGGAATGAGTGCGCCACAAAAGAAATGGGAGTGCGTTCTTGTGTTGGAGCGCAAGGTATTCGAGCTGAATGAAGCTATCAAAGAAGGAACGATCAGACAGGAGGTAGTCATACCCTTCCTGTTTGAGTGTGGCGTAGAAACGTCGGAAGCGGAATACATCGAGGAAAAAGAATGTTTGGCGGAGCAGGAGGGCAAAGAGCGAAGTGCGAGTAATAGCCTTTTCATGGCCTGGTTGGAAGTTTTTGATATGTTTGAGTCGACGTACGAGACGGTTGACCAGTGAGAATTCGACAGCATGAAAATAGGCGACTCGGTGACCTGCGCTTATGAGGTGTTGTTTGAGTAGTTCGAGTTGGGTGGATTTTCCGCTGCCGTCCACGCCGGAAAGGGTAATGTAGCGCATATCCAACATGATAGCACTTCCGAACTGGTTTTGGTATGATGCGGGTGCGTTTAAACCTGAACTTTTACTGGCGTATGTTGAAGCCATTACACATCGCGTTTGAGAAGGCAGTACGTCTTTTAGTCAGATACGTGCCCATTTCTGAGGAGGGGAGCCGGAAGCCGATCTTGTTTCATGATATTCGAGCGGGTGTGTACTTGTACGAGCAAGGATACTCACGGGATATCGTGTTGGCAGGTGTACTACATGACGCGCTGGAGTGGTCAAGTATCAGTCAGGAGATGTTACGAGATGGATTTGGGGAATCGGTATTGGCGCTCGTTCTGGCGAGCACTAGGGATAATTCAATTCCTGATGGCACGGAAAAGACTCAGGAGTTGATACGGCGTTGTATTCAGAATGGGCAAGAGGCTCTCATTGTGAAGACGGCGGACATTCTGGATAGTTTCAAATGGTATGCGAGCCAGAATGATATTGGCCAGTTTGGGTATTGTTTGCGTAATGCTCAGGCGATTCTTTCTGGAAAGCCGAGAGAGTTTGCCGATCCGATATTTGAAGAGTTGCGGGTATGGCAAAATAAGTTTGCCCATTTGGCTGAATAAATAATTGGGTAGCTGGTGTGGTTATGCGGATATGGTGGCGATTTGGTTTCCTGGTGTTTTTGTTTGTGTTGCCGATTCATACGGTTTATTTTTTACGCGAACCGATTCTTGATGGGGAAAAATGGCAGTACGGGACGATTGGGATATACGCGACGGATATTGTGTTATTTTTGGTTTTAGTGGTTTTCGTGGTTGATAGATTGTTTTTCTCGCACCCGAAACTAGAGATGAGACATCTGATTTGTTTACTCGGCAGTTTTGGATGGCGTGTTTCGGGAATGTGGAAATGCTGCACCTCTTTGTTGGTCGATAGACGGCGGGAGTCGTCGCAAGCATGTGTGCACAGTCCTCATTCGTTTCTGGGTGTTACTTGGCGGCATGCGTATTCCCGGGTCATATTTTTCTGCATGTTCGTAGCGTGGACCGCTCTCTCGATATCGTGGGCACCTGATCGGATGTTGGCAGGATACTTCCTGATGAAGCTTTTGTTGGCTGGTGGTGTTTGGTGGATTTCTTCGTCTTTGCATGAGCACGAAGTGAACGAAGCGGTGGTAATATTGTGTATTGGGGCGGTTCTTGAAAGCGCACTCGGTATCGGACAGTTTTTTTTACAGCAGGACTTTTCATCGACATGGCTTGGTGTCAGCGCGCATGAGGCCTGGCGAGCCGGAACATCAGTCCTGGTAAATGATTCTGGACGCTGGTTACGAGCGTATGGAACTTTCCCTCATCCGAATATGCTTGGAGGGTATCTCGGGGCAATTCTGGTTTTGGGAATCGGATATTTTTCGCGTCGGATTAGATCAATACAGGCACGCGTGTTTTTTTGGGGATGGGCTGGTCTGATACTGTTAGGTCTCATGTTAACCTTTTCGCGTGTCGCTTGGTCGGGTACCGCTTTTACCCTTGTTATGTTTGCTGTTATTTATTTGCGGCGTGCGCGTGCTCAGAGTGATACTTGGCGCATCTCAAGTTTCAATACGCGACGATTGTCAGGTCTTGATATGTTTTTTTTCGTGATGTTCCTGTTGACCTTCGTGGGAGTACTTTCTGAAACCATATTGCCGCGCTTTGAGACTGGAGTCATTGCCCGAGAGGGTTCGGTCTCAGAACGGATAGGGTCGTTTCAAGATGCACAGCGTGTCATGCAGACGAATTCTACTTGGCTGGGTGTAGGGGCAGGGAATATGACAGTGGTCATGAAAGCCATTGATCCAGGTCGTCCGGCGTGGGATATTCAGCCGGCACATAATGTGCCTCTCTTGTTATTTACGGAACTCGGAGCAGTTGGCATGGTCTTGTTTGCGTGTATTTTACTGCTTTTTTTCCAGTCGATTCTTTCTGTCTGTGTGTCGCGCGGTCGTGTATTACCTGAAGTATTTTCGAGGGTGCGTGTTTCGAGTATCTGCGCGTTTCTCGTTTTGTTTCCGAGTCTTTTTTTGGATCATTGGCTTCTGTCTTCGCATTTCGGCCTCCTTTTTCTCTTCTTGTTCGCTGGATTAGCGTATAGACCAGTGTGTCGTTTGAACTCTGGACATAATTTATAAAATGTGCTTGAATAATAATAGATTTTATGGAGGTATCGTAGTTCTTTTTGAAGGTTAACAAGGTATTCCAGGATAGTATATCGAAGGAGGTGGCTTGGTGGATCAGAATCAATCATTTGGTTTTGCGCTCTTTCATGATCGTACGGTGTTTACGACGATAGCAGGTATATTCTTGATGAGCCGGTGTAGCTTGAGTGACGCCAAGGGTATTATACGTGCAAGATTCGATCAACGTGTCTGGATTTCCGAGGGGGAGTTTTCGTATGCTCTAGGCAGTCCGCCGATAATTTCGGTTCGCAATGTCCGTTGCAATCCGAATTATCTTCATGCCGAGCAATTGACCCGGGAGTTTTTTCAGGGTATGAAGCCTCGTGGAATGGTTGCTCTGAGGAATCGGTTGCAAGGTTATGATGATCGCGACAATAAAATACGACACAGAGAAGAATTAGTCGTTTTGATGATCTGATGAGCTTACATGGAACTCTTTCCATATAAGCCATTTTTTTTATCCCCAATGACCTTTTCGGTTTTTTAGTACATGATGACCGAAATGGGGGTAAGACGAGCGATGGGTGTGACGATATTGTTTGCCTGGACACTGGCAATGACATCCTCAGCGCGTTTGTAGTGTGAGGAGTCTTGCTCCGTGACCTTGGAGGATCGGCCATTGTAGAGGCGCACACCCTTTGTTTTGAGTTTTTGATCGAGCTCGGTTTTGTTTTTTGGGACGGTATGTTCAGTTTTTTGTTTGGACTTACCAGCTCCGTGGTTGCAGGAAAAAAAAGTGGATTCATTGTGGTCGGTTCCTACACAGAGATAAGCCTCGGTTGACATGGATGTCGGGATAAAAGCGGGCTCACCGGTTTTCCGGAAGATCGGGTGATCCTGCATGCGTGCCGGTCCGTAGGCGCGACTTGTTCCATTGCGGTGTACCCAGACGTTTTTTTTGGCATGTTCTTCGCGTGACACAAGGATATGTGGCATATCGTAGAGTAGTTCAAGCTCTGGATCGTGTCCGAGGACACGCTTGATCGTTTGGCCGATGTTGTGCGTGATGACAGCGCGGTTGGCATGAGCGAAATTGGAGCAAGCATTTCGTGCGGCCATGTAGAGTTTTCCATCATCTCCTTCGCCATCAAATGTGATGAGTGACTCTTGTGTGCCGAAATGAGACGCGCGGATTTTGGCAGCGATTGAGCGAACAGTGTTTTTGAATGGGGTGGACCAGAAGAAGCGGCCGAGATTCATGAAGATGGCGGTAGAAAGATGTTCGCGTTTTTTGGCGGTGTACATGTACATGGTGTATTGGCCGAGTATGCCGGAGCCACAGTGTATCATGAAGAGGTAATCACCGTTTTTGATCCCGAGTTTGGTTGCTGTTGGTTCGTCTTCGATCCCAGTGACTTTCATGAGATCAAGGAAGTGGTTTCCGGCTGCGCCAAGGATGCCCGAGCGGAATTGAGCGAAAAAGAGGAAGAGGGGTGGGAGGATCTGGAGCATATCGCGACGAGACGGTGGAGCAGAGAAAAAGTTGCCTCGATCGAGTGAGTTTTCTGTTTCATATTTGGTTTGGATGCCAAGGTACTCGATAAGTGGCTTGATACCTTTTCGACAGATATCGGTAACGATGCGAAAGGGGAGGTAGGTACCGACATATGCTTTGGTGGGAACCACCGGAACAAGCGCTTCGAATAGCCGGTCGAGTTCTTTCGGGGTGATGTTGTTTTCGTTCAGATTGGTGCGAACAAGTCGCATACCACAGGCCGGATCACTATCATTGAGCTGGGGTAATATGAAATGTTCGGAAGCAATAGTAGTTCCGGTGGCATTCTTACGTCCGGGTTTGCTATGGACATCAGCCATGGCGGCGATGTGACTTACCAAGCCATCATTCGCAGCAACACTTTCGAGTTGCAGCAGAGTGGATTCGGTTGGCAGGAGCTCGTCCTGGACATGAAAGACTACTGGGACACGCATTTTCTCAGTTTTGAATTTACTTTGATAGTCGGAGATTTTTGTGAAGGATTCACGGAACATAAGGTGTGAATTTTTTCGAGAGGATATTAGAGTGAGTCATAGAGTCGCTCGTATTCTTGTACTGTATTTTTAAGATCAAAATGTGTTTCGACGAAGGTGCGAGCTTCCCGTCCGAGCCGTTCCCTTTCTTCTGGATTTTCCTTTAAAAGGCTAAGAGCATGGGAGAGGGCGGCGGTATCACCGCGCGGAATAGTAACACAGATATTTGGGTTTGAGAATTCTTGGAAGATCGGCAGGTCAGAGAGTATGACCGGTTTCCTGCAGGCGTAGGCTTCGATGATGACAAGAGGAATATCGAATTTACCACGCATATCGTTGACAGGAAATACGATGATATCCGCGAGGTTGTACAGTTTGGGCATATCGGCGTATGTGTCGGTGAAACGGATGTGATCCAGAACGCCGGCTTTGCGGAAGCGTTCGGTGATGCTGATCTTTTTGAGTCGATCATCTTCGTGTTTTTTGACGCGGCAAGCAAAAACGAACTTCATATCGGAGTCAGGATGTGCGGTATAATACTCAATGAGCCAATCAGTGAGCATATCGGTCGCTCCAAGTCGAGCGTACTCTCCGTTGTAGGTGACAACGAAGTCAGAGGGTGTCAAATCGAAATACTCGAGTGTCTCGGCATGTTTTTGATCGTGTCGGTAGTAAGAGAGATCAACTCCCGGGTAAATACGGAGCGTGTTTTGCAGACCAATATCAGAGAGTCGTTTTTTGGAATAGTCCGAATAGACGACGATACGGTCTGCAAAGAAGAGCTGTTTCCATTGTTTTGGTCCGTAGAGGTCTTCACGTATGGTAGCGATGGTTTGGATGGTTTTACCACGGGTGGGTCGGCTAAAAAAATTGATGAGAGAGGTATTTTTTCGAGTCGGGGTGAAAAGATAGTGGGTTATATCAAATTTTCCTCGCAGGCTCCGCAGGGAAGCAAGAAGACGGAGTTTTTCCGAAAAATCAAGCTCAGGTTTGGAGTAACAAGGAATTTGGGTGATATTGGCTGGAAGATCAGACAGCCAAGTCGGAGTAGTGAGAACACTCACATGATGTTTCTCGATCGACCTCGCGAGAAAATAGGCGAAGTTTTTTGAAGCTTCATCCCAGGGCGGAACTAATGGACGGGTGGCAAGCAGAATTTTTTTCATACGAGAAAAAACAAAAAATGCACGCACTATTCATCGATTTTGCTTTTCGTCTGTATCATACAAGAAATAGGTGATTTGGTCACCTATTTTAGGGTGTGTCGTGTATGGCATGAGGTTGTATTTTCGAATGTGAGAACCTATATGGAGGTAGCGATACTGAAATGAGCCCGTGGCTCCAGAGTACGCCAGGATGTCATGAGAGTATTCTGTTGGAGTGATGAAAAGGCCTGGTAACGAAAAGCTGCCGCCGTCCCAATCATCGCGGCATTGTCGAGGCAGTATTGGAATTCGGGTGTAAAGAAGTGCGTGTTCGGAAAATCGTTTTTGATGAGAGTATGTAAGCGGTCTCGCAATCGGACATTGGCTGAAACGCCACCTGCAATGATGAATGTTGAAGGCTGGAAAGAGAGTATGGCGCTTCTGGTCTTGCTAACGAGAACATCGACAATTGCTTCTTGAAATTCGTGGCAAACTTTGCTTACGAAGTGCTCGTTTGATTTTTCTACCTCATGTTTTTTCAAGAAGTAGAGCAGAGAGGTTTTGAGACCAGAGAAGGAAAAATTGAGGTCGTTGCTCTTCAACATTGGGCGAGGAAACCAGGAAGTGGTATGGCGATTCTCGGATATTGATTGGCGAAAATCGTCGGCTCGTTTTGCCACGATGGGTCCGCCGGGATATGCGAGTCCGAGGAGACGAGCAGCTTTGTCAAAACATTCCCCAACGGCATCATCTTGAGTTTCGCCGAGGACTTCGTATTGGAAGTGATCACGCATGAGTATGAGTGCCGTATGTCCACCGGAAACGATCAGGGCGAGGAGAGGAAAAACAAGACTATTTTTTTGAGTGGCAGTGGCGATGAAGTTCGCGTATATGTGTCCTTCGATATGATGAATCCCTATGAGTGGTTTGTGCCAGAGGAAAGACAGGGTTTTGGCAGTAGTGGTGCCAACAAGGAGCGCTGGAATGAGACCGGGGCCTTGCGTGACAGCGATCAGGTCAATACCACTGGGAGTAAATCCTGATGTGAGGAAAGCAGTTTTGATGACTGGAATCATATTTTTCACATGTTCTCGAGCGGCGAGGTTGGGTACGACACCGCCATAAGTCGCGTGGAGTGCGATTTGTGAGGAGACTATACTAGAACGCACAAAAACACCCTCTGACGTTCGTTCGATGACGGCTGCAGCGGTATCGTCACAGGAGGTTTCTATGGCGAGAATACGCATAAGTTTCTCTCAAGAATAATAAAAACAAGAGCGATACAAAACGATCGGATCCAGACGCATCTCACGTGAATGGGTCATTCAAGGTATATTCCTGATATTTTTGTGGCGGATTATTGATGTTCTTTGATTCTTCAAGATGTTCTTAGTGTTTTCGTTTATTACCTAGAGTGGTTTTAATACGTCATGCTCTGTTGTGAGGCTGAGTGTGAGACAGGAGTGATGAGAAGAGGGGATCTGGATGGTATCGAGATCCCCTTTCGAGACTCAGTGTGCAGGATGTGAGAAACGGGTTTAGGGATTCCTGCGTGAAAGTCCATGCTTTTCTTTGTGGGCTTGTGTTTGCGATATTTGGTTATACAATCGGAGCAGAGTTCTGACATCGCGCCCAAAACGAATCCACAGATCGAAACGGGAGTAGAAGTATACCAATCTCTCAGAGCCATGTGGGTTGATTACGGACTGGGCGATATGCCTGCGCCGATCAATATCTCTTGTGTACTGCTCGGCTGATTTGAAGCCAAGCATAAAACGAACGTGTTGTGATGGGTTGTCCCCCCGAAAACGCGCTAGGAGAATAGGATCAATTTCGAGTGAAGGGTGTGACATATCGATACGTATCCAAAGACGGTGCCAACAAAGTCGTATCGCGCATCCAATGAGTGAGTTGCGTAGAATGGTCCAGAGAGATTGCAGTATTTTTTTCACATGTTTCTCCGTAGTTTGATGGGAAGGTACTAATAACGTTATACTGTTTTTTGCACGTATTGTCAATGTATTGTGAGTAATACGTGTGGATGCAGTATATCATTGTATACTAGGAGTAGTACGATGTTGAAGGATGCGTCTATGATGCGCAAGGAATCAGGTACGCGGGGTCATGTTGAGAGCGATGAATCAATCGTCACCCGGGTGATGCATGGGGAGATTGCTGCCTTTCAATTCATTGTATCCCGCTATGAGCACAAAATTTCTTTGTATTTGAGACATGTGGTGGGTAACCATGATGAAGTCGAAGATCTTTTACAGAATGTTTTTGTGAAGGCGTACCAACATCTCGGAAGCTTTGAACACTCACGTGTATTTTCATCCTGGATATATCGTATTGCGCATAATGAAGCGGCTAACTGGATGCGTCACAGAAGTCGCCGCCCGTCCGCAGTCGCCTGGGAGGATACCATGGTCACGCAAGTGGATCGACAGACCATCGTTGAATTCGATGAAGCATATTGGATACGTTGCGAGCTGCATGATATGGTTCAGGTTGCATTAGGGTGTCTCCAGAAAGAGCATCGGGAAATGCTTATTTTTCGGTACTATCTTGATAAATCATATCGCGAGATTTCTGACATGACTGGTATTCCGATAAATACTGTTGCCAGCCGGGTGAATCGTGCCAAGATAAAGTTATTGAAAGCGCTCGGAGAAAAATCGCGTGATGCGTGACTGAGTCTCTGGACAAAATGGCACTCCTTCCATACAATGATGTACGGGTATGTGTGCTTGGAGAGGGGGAATTTGGTCGCATAGTTCAGTTGGTTAGAACGCTGCATTCACATTGCAGAGGTCCCTGGTTCGAGTCCAGGTGCGACCACTCGAAGAAACATGGGTAAACAAAACGAAATAAAGGAAACGAGGAAGGCTTGGGGGATTCTGTTCAAGCACATGGAGGACTATAAGCCAGCCCTCGTTTTTTTGGCTTTTTTAGGAATTATTTCGGCAATAGCGAATGGAACGATTCCTTATATCGTTGGTTCATTTCTTGATGCGCTGATTGGTCTCTCAGAAGCATTGTCTTTCGGAGAGCTTACAATTTCCGCATGGTTTGGTCTGTTATTGCTCTGGGTCTTTGTACAGCTCGCCGCGAATGTTGTGGACTGGATTATTGATCGGAGAGGACGTGTATTGCGCATGACGATGCAGTTGGGCTACCAAGCGAAAGGGTTTTCACATCTCCTTTTCGTTCCACTCGCTTTTCACAAGGATGTAAAAATTGGCGAATTGCCCGACCATCTTTCGAAGACAAGCTGGCAAATTGCATCCATTGTGGAAAATGTGCTTGTGAGCTTAACCCCGCAAATTTTGAGCGTTATTGTCGGTTTTACCGTGACGCTTTTCATCAACCCTTTTTTTGCGTTGGTGCTTATGTGTGGTGTCATGATCTACATATTCATGTTGATTAAATTAGTCGTTCCGACCACTCATCTCCTCGAAGAAGGACATTCTGCATGGACGAATGCGTATGCGGACGCATTGCAGGCAGTTACGCACATTCAATCAGTAAAACACATGGCAACTGAAGAGTATGAGCAAGGTAAAAATGAGGCAGGTTTTTTGGGGCACGCAGCGAGCCTTTGGAATAAACTCCAGCTTATTTGGAGTAGTATCAATTTTTATCAAAGAATGATTGTTTTGGTAACACAATCAGTTATCTTCTTTCTTTCCGTTTACTTTATCCAACAGGGGCAACTGACAATCGGTGAACTTGTTGCGTTAAACGGATATGCCGCCTTGCTTTTTGGGCCCTTCGTGAGGTTGGGCCACGAATGGCAAACACTTCAAAACGGCTTAGTGAGTATTAAACAGGCAGAAGAAAAGATTTTTGCGACAAAGCAAGAACTGTATCACCCAAAAAATGCGTATACCCCATCCAAGATTAGGGGTGCGGTACATTTTGAAAACGTGTCGTTTTCTTATGATGGTACTACCACCGTGCTTAATAGTCTGAATTTTAAGGTTGAGCATGGAGAACGAATAGCGTTCGTTGGCAAATCTGGCGTTGGGAAAAGTACCACTATTGATTTAATTTCTGGATATTATTTTCCGACAAAAGGGAGAATACTCGTGGATGGACATGACACGAGAACATTTGATTTAGTGGCACTTCGAAGCGGTATTGCTGTTGTTCCTCAGGAACCAGTATTGTTTAACGATACTGTAATGATGAATATTCGCTATGGAATGTTGCAAGCAACAGAGGCAGATGTTAGAAAGGCAGCAAAAGCAGCGCAAGCGCATGAGTTTATTGAAGAGCTACCAGAGAAGTATCATCAGTTAGTTGGCGAGCGAGGCATGAAATTATCTGTTGGACAGAAACAGCGCATTGCAATTGCAAGGGCTATATTGCGAAATCCTTCAATATTAATTCTTGATGAACCCACCAGCGCGCTTGACGCAGAAACAGAAAAGCAAGTTACTGAATCGTTCGAGGCGCTGATGAAAGTCAGAACAACTTTTATTATCGCTCACCGACTGAGTACTGCCCGAAGAGCGGATCGCATACTTGTTTTCGACAAGGGCAGAATCGTGGAAGAAGGCAGGCACGAAGATTTAGCAAGACAAGATAGTGGTATTTATAAGCGATTGCATGATTATCAGACAGGGTGTTAGTGAAGCACATCGGTGTACTGCTCAAATGGGGAAAAGAGCAACAATGAAAAATTTCCCTTCTTTCTTCCCGTCGAGCGGCGAAGGGGTTTGGAGGAGTATACAATCTCTGACGTGCGATTGGGTGTAGTACGAGAGAGGCACCTTGTGTGGAATATGTTAGCTTGTGTGGAATATGTTAGAATGAGGGAGAAGATTTTTGATTCTATATTATTTTCGTGAAACTTATGCTTTTCCTTAAGCTCATGCGACGCATGCAGTGTATTATAGAGCGACCCGATTTTTTTTCGAGCCTGAATTTTACAAAGGGGAAAACTCTTCGTTTTTATTCATTGCTTATCTTATTGTTTACGCTGGTATCAGTCGCCATTGCGCTTCCTGCCTCTATTCGTTTCTCTCGCTTTCTGTTCTCTCAAGATTGGCATACGCAAGAATCGATTGTGATGTCGCTTTATCCGGACGAGCTCAGAGTACAGGTGAAGGGAGGGGAGATTGTGACAAATGTTACAGAGCCGTATGCGATTGCATTTCCAGAAGCTTGGCGTGGCATTTCGGGAGGTACCGATATGCCAGAGAATTTGCTCGTTATAGACACGAAAAAAAGTATCGCCGCCGATGATTTTTTGATTCAGAAAACATGGTTAATTCTTGGGAAGGACACGCTTGGCGCTTGGGATCAGAAAGCGGGAAAGGTAAGCATACACAGTCTTGATTCCGGGGATACTCGCAAATCTGCCGATACCTTCGCGGTGACAAAAACGATATACGATCGCTTCGTTATTGAAACTTTCTCAGTTGTTCAGAAGGTACTGCTGGTTGGATTGTGTCTGCTGCCGGTATTCTTATATATCGTTTACTGGTTGTGGTATCTTTTGTACTTACTTTTTGGCGCAGGTGTGGTGT
>CAYRWQ010000002.1:33954-64922 GCA_964428075.1 uncultured Bdellovibrionales bacterium | reverse complement strand
AGGCCACACCAAGACTTGATGCGACACTCCAAGTACCGGAAGAGATGGTGGGGACGCCTGTTGAAGCTGAGGTATTGAGACCGGTACCGCCCCGTACGGAACTCAGGTATTGCTCTGATCCGAGATTATCAGCAGCACTCCAATAGGTGACATAACCCGGTATTCCTGAAATTGCAACACCCGCAGAAAAATCCGCACACTTCCAGATACCAGAGATATCATCCCACCCAAGACCCTGACCACCTGTACATCCCTGCAAGAGCGCGAATTGATGAGAACCAGAACCAGCAAGTTCCAATCCTGAAGCTGATGAGACCGCTCCTGTTCCATCAACATCCGATAGAAGACTCGCTGTGGTCAGAACCTCTGAAAAAAGAGTTCCATTATTTGAAAACTGCCACATACCAGCCCCTCCACTAAAGCGCAATGCTGGCCCACTAGTCGCATTCGATACACGGAAATCAAAATTTCTATCAGATACCAATCCATCACCAAGTGTAAAAACTTCTGAGCTCGTACCTATATCCGTGTTTTGATCATGAAGACGCGCGTCGTTTCCTAATATTAATTGTTTCGCACCTTTTCCGGTCGGTAATTGTTTAAGATCAATTTTTCCTCTACCACCCAAAATCAGCAAATTACCTGCTTGCGTACCAGGAACACTACCCCGAACCGTATCCGCGCTCAAGGCATTAATAGCGTTCAGGGCACTCAGGGCGTTCAGGGCCACAGGAACCGCCCCTAAACGCTTACGTGGTATCATCTCCGAATCTGCTCCAATGCGCACCCCTAAGAAATATTCACCCTGATTGAGATCAAGATTTTCCGGAAAAGGCACGACGTCACCGAGAAAAATTCGGAATATCCCATTTTTAACCTCCACCGTCTGTATCTCCTCCCAAATACGACTATCACTATCCGTATCCGATGGATAAGCATCTCCTGAAATCCGATCCTTCGTATACACCGCAACACGCACTTCATACGAACCATTGGTAACCGTCTTATTTTCCGCATCAAACAGTGAAACAGTGAGTGGAATCTCTTTCAGAGACTGAGCAAAAACAGGTCGGGAGTTACTCCACCACCCCATGAACATCCCTCCCGCCAACGCGATCATCAGGACGAAATATGCTGTTTTTCTATTTTTATTTTCTACATAAGACGACATGTATTTTCCAAAAAATCCACTCGTATTTTACCACAAGATACACCCCATCAACAAGAGTTTTTTAGCTTTTTTGAAAGTTTTTTGATCTCGTCAAGAGTCCAAAAAAATTCAAGCTAAAAACATCCTCATTCTCATTGTTTTTTCACTGCCCATCCGAACACATCTCCGATAGCATCCGCGATCAAATCAAAGAGCGACACTGTCTTCGCGCCCGTGTACACCGCGTGTCGATCACTGACCACTGTATTCCCAAAACGATCTTGACTCTTAATGCTATACACATATGTTGAGGCTTGATCAAGACCAGAAATGGTCATACTGTGGTTTATGCCAAAATCTTCCTCCGTAACAACCTTCGGTGTTTGTCCCACGCCTTTCGCGTACTCAATGTCCGATTGAGCCAATTTATTGGTCTGCCAGGTCACCACTAAACGCACTTCACGCTTGTTTTTTTCCGTGAATGCTTCCCCTCGGATCCCTGCGATCTCTAAGGGCGTCGGATCATCCTCAGGGACAAATAACTCCGCTTCGCCACCAATCACTATCGACATGGCACGAAAATTCTCGCTCCGATACCACTTATCATCCACAAATGGAGTATCGTTTGATTCTGATTGATCTGCTCGAGAGGACTCAAGCGAAGGAGACGCGTCTGCGGAACTTTTTTGAGGCTGTGCTATTGGCGACTGACCATCCCGTACCGACCAAAAAAACCAAAAAACACCTCCACCAGAAAGAAGTAGGAAGAAAAAAACGAGAATCCACAACAGTCTCTTTTTATTTTTCTGTAGTGGCGACCACGCGACATCCGTGGTGCCTGCCGAAGCAGGAGCATCTCTGGCAGTGAAGGGTGATACCCTGTTCGATCCCCCCGACAAATCTATATCCACCATACGGACAAAAAGCAATTAAGAAACAAAAACCCACAATAAACTTGACTTTAGTATACCAAAAAAAGTCTTTTACATACAGAATAAACGTCCTTTTTCAAGCCGCTTTCTGCGTGCATATTCACCATGATTCCTTACTACCGTTTGCGCAGATATTCATACGCCGAAAGAGCAGCAACAACGCCGTCGCCAGCAGAAATATTATTCTGCTTATATGGAGCATCAGTAACATCACCCGTCGCAAAAATTCCTGATCGAGACGTTGACTTATCCCGATGATTCAATATGATTTCTCCGCGTTCATTGCGATCCACTAACTCTGCCAGAAAATCCGAATTAGGTATCATGCCGATTTCCACAAAAACTCCATCCGTATCGTATGTCTCCTCTTGTCCAGTTTGCGCATTTTTATAGCGAAGTCCCGATACTTTTTCTTCTCCAAGAATCTCCTGTGGAAGAGCAAAATAAATAACATTAACCCGATCATCCGCCAAAATTTTGTCTCGCGTAATTGCATCACCCTTGAGTTCACCCGAACGCACCATGAGTGTGATCTTGCTCGCATATGGAAGGAGATCTTCAACAGCTTCCAAACCCGAATTGCCGCCGCCCACCACCACCACTTGCTTGTTTCGAAAAAAAGGTGCGTCACACGTCGAACAATACACCACGCCCTTGCCACGGAACGTTTCTTCTCCTGGAATATCCAATGAACGGTGTCGTCCGCCTGATGCGATGATTACCGTTTTTGTGTCATACGTCTGTCCAGTATCCGACAGGACAGAGAAAGACTCCTCATTGGCTGACACAGCAGTGACACGTTCCCCTGTTTTGATTTCAATCCCTTCTTGCGCTCGCAAATGTTTCTCGAGTAATTGTGCCAACTCCCATCCGGGGATTGAAATAGTACCAATCCAATTCTCGACAGAAGCAGACACCGAAGATTGACCTCCGATAGTCTCGGTGATCAGTACGGTTTTCAATTGTTTCCGTCCAGCGTAAATCGCGGCTGCTACTCCACCAGGTCCTCCACCAACAATCACTATATCGTACAACATAATTCCTATATTTTAATTTCAAAACATCGTGTTCATACTCGACCACGAGCGAGCATCGCCTCGGCCACACGTTTCAATGCCACGATATACGCGCCCTGACGCATGGTGGTATTATGTTGCTCATGCGTTTCCCAAACCACGTCGAAAGCCATCTGCATTTTCATTTCCAGCTTCTCACGAACCTTAGCCTCTGTCCAGAAAGCATTCATCGCATCCTGAACCTGCTCAAAATATGAAACTGTTACGCCACCCGCATTCGCAAGTATATCCGGCACCACCGTTACACCACACTCGAAAAGAACCTCATCAGCCTCTAGAGTCACCGGACCATTCGCAACTTCCACTATCAATTTTGCCTGAATCTGGCTCGCATTCTCCAAGGTAATCGCCCCTTCTAAAGCAGCCGGAACCAGAATATCACACGGAACCGTAAGCACCGCATCATTCGCCAAAGTCTCACACCCAAGACATTGCTGAATAAGGCCAGTCGTTCTCTTATGTGCTTCAATGGCGGCCACATCAAGTCCATCACTTCGATACACGGTTGACTTCGAGTCCGCGATAGCGACGATGCGATAACCAGCCGCATCAAGCAAGCGCGCCAGATGCCCACCACCATTGCCAAAACCCTGCAACGCAACTCGTGCTCCTCGTGCAATACGTAACTTTTTTACAGCATACTCAAGGACAGAAAAAGCACCCTGCGCCGTAGCATATTCTCGCACCAACGATCCACCGATCACCACCGGTTTCCCGGTGATTATACCGGGTGATTTTTCTCCAATAACCGCCTCATATTCGTCAAGCATCCAACCCATGATACGAGGATCGGTTGCAACATCTGGTGCCGGTACATCTCTATTCTTTCCGATAAATGGTGCAATAGCACGCATATACCCACGGGCAAGAGCTTCCAATTCGCGATCAGAAATGTGTTTGGTATCCACCGCTACGCCACCTTTAGCACCACCAAGCGGTAATCCAAGAACCGCCGTCTTCCATGTCATCCATGCCGAAAGAGCCATGACTTCATCGCGCTCCACTTGAGGATGAAAACGGATACCCCCCTTATACGGACCACATGCATCATTCCATTGTGAACGAAACCCCACAAAAACCCGCGTTGTTCCATCGTCCATCTTTACCGGAATCGCAACCTCAATAAAGCGATCCGGAACCAAAAGACGAGAAAATATATCCGGATGAATACAAGCTGTTCTTTGGGCAGCACGCAATTGTTCATGTACCATCACCAGTGGATTCATACGCTTCATCATATAAAATACAAAATAAAAGACATCCCGCAGTACTTCGCTCAGTACATCCGAAAAAGATTCCTCAGATACATTTCGTCCATGTTTTCTTTTTCACTCAATCGAAAGGCAATATCCTCCTGCACGAGAGTCACGCCAAGCATTGCTATCGCCTCCCGAGCGGCACTGATTTGCACCATGACAGATCGACATTCATCACCTCGCTCAATCATTTTACGGATTCCACGCACCTGTCCCTCAACACGTGCAACACGAGCGAGTATTTTATCATGAGCGGTTTTTTTCTGATACGACATACGCTACAAAATGGTCACGGACACGAACCGCTGAATATATTTTACACAGAATCAATGACGGTCTAATGACGGTCTTTCTTTGGATATAAACAATCCGAACACGGTCCTCTAAAATAAGAATACCATACCTGGGTATGGTAATCCCTGCCATGTCTCACGTCAAGAGTATTCAAGGTCTACTCGGATAACGCGTTTACCTGGTCTCGGAATTGATCTCCACGATCGAATTCATTTTGGAAAAGTCCAAAGCTCGCAGCCCCAGGAGACAGTAGAACAATATCTCCTGCCTCCGCGTTTCGTACCGAAAGTTCAATGGCTTTCCCCATAGATTCTACCACCGTAAACTCTGGAATACTCACTCCCTGATCCATCAGGCGATGACGAATCTCAGCAAGCAGACTGTCAGTACCCGTTCCTCTCAGGAATACCACTCCTTTCACCTGTTCCAACAACACTTCAGCGAGCTGACGAAAATCAAGTCGTTTATCACTCCCCCCAACGATAAGATAGACCGGTGATGAAAAACTTTTGAGAGCAGCTATCGTCGCTTCAGGTATTGTAGCCGCCGAATCATTGTAAAAACGAACTCCGCGCTTCTCTCCGACAAATTCCAAACGATGTGGAACACCCTGAAATGAAAGGAGTCCCTCCTGAATTCTCTCTGATGCTACCCCGAATGCACGAGATGTTGCCACAGCCGCCAGGATATTCATATGACTGTGCTCTCCCACAAGGGATATTCCTGTAAGCACCGCGACTTCCTCTTGATGTCCGGAACGCGCTTCGATAATTCGATCACCGACTAAGGTAAAACCATCTGCAGCTGCCTGATCGGCTTTTGAGAACCAAATGACCCCGGCTGGTGCCTCATCCGCCATCGCCTGCGTCCACGCATTATCCGCATTCAGCACTGCCGCTCCTGTCGACTGAAACCGGAAAATATTTTTCTTATCATCAATATACTGATCCATGCTGGCATAATAATTCAGATGATCTGGGTATATATTGGTGACTACCGCGAGTAACGGGCTTTTCTGAATACGTGAAAGTACAGAAAGTCGCCAAGATGAAAGCTCAAAAACCACCACGCTTCCTTCCTGTACCTTTTTCAGTTCTCCCAAAACCGAGGTTTGACCAATACCAACTCGGACAACCCGCTTGCCAGCTACTTCCAAAAGATGAGCAATCAACGAGGCGGTAGTAGTCTTCCCTTTCGTTCCAGTAACACCAATAATCGGCGCGGAACACAGGTCAAAAAAAATACCTGCATCAAGAGTGACAGGTATTCCATGCTCTTCAGCAATACGAATAAACTGGTTTGTCCAAGGCAATCCAGGACTTTTAATCACGAGGTCTGTCTCAATAAAATCCCGCTCCTGATGTCCGCCCAGCGCATAGCGTATTATCTGAATGTGCCTGAGTTTGGCCAGCGACGGTGCAAGCTCGGTTTCTGTTTTCAGATCTGTCACGATAATTTCTTTGGCACCCATGTCAGCCAAAAATTGCACTGTTCCCACGCCACCCATATTCAACCCCAGTCCCATGACTGTGATCCGCTTATCAACAAAGAAATCACGTGAGAACATACTCTTCATCTTATTCACTTCCTATTCTAACATGAAACGAAAAAATGACAGGTGAACTTCTTGCTACCGAAACCATGATCGCTTGCTTCTCAGCACCACCCCAGATCGTTGTTTCGTCATATATCCCTGGTCCAACGCAATCATACCATTCACCAGTACCCACTCAATTCCTTCCGGATACTGATACGGATTGTCCATGGTTGCCCGAGCAGCCACGCTCTCAGGACGAAACACTACAATATCGGCCGCGTACCCCTCACACACCAAGCCTCGCTTCCTCAAAGAAAACTTCGTAGCTGGCTTCCCTGTCATTTTATGAATCGCATCCTCCCAAGAAAGTAATCTCTTCTCACGGACATACTCTCCCAATACCTTTGGAAAAGTTCCGAAATTTCTTGGATGCACCACGTCTCCTAACAACCTATGCTCAACTGCATACCCGACACCATTGCTTGAAATGCAGGAAAGCGGATGTGCTATGGCTTTTTCAACATTCTGTTCTGAAAGAGTCTCGATAGACACGATAGCTCGACCATCACTCGCCATGAGCACATCAACAATAACTTCTTCCGGTGATTTCCCCTGAGTTTCGGCAATATCGACAATACGACGCTTGATAGTCATCCGGTTCAATTGTGATGCCAACAACATCATGCTTGAATAATTCCTCGCTTTCTTCTTCATGTCCCGTATTACCGCATTTCGAACTTGCCGATCACGTAAACGGTACAACATCATTTTTCGCCCACCTTCTGTAATCCATTCCGGTAGAAATGTATACAGTACCGAACCAGTTGTGGTATACGGATACACATCAAAAGAGATATTGTGTGTATCCTGATCAGCGGCCTCCAAGAGCCGCAATGCCTCATCCATCAACGGCCAATACGGTTCTCCTGCTGCTTTCAGATGAGAAATATGGAGAGACGCGCCTGATTCGCGTGCGACACTGATCGCTTCCTCAACCGCTTTCACAAGTCCAGATCCCTCATCACGCACATACGTCGCGTATACACCCCTATGAGCACGTGCCACCGAAACAAGTTGCGAAAGCTCCCGTGTTCCGGCATCACGCGCGTGCGTATACAGAAGACCCGTCGAAAACCCAAGCGCTCCCTCCCGTAAGGCTCTAGCAAGTAATTTCTCCATCACATGGATCTCCTGCGGTAAAATAGGCCGCGTCTCATCGCGGAGAGTTCCTCGCCTCAGAGTTCCGTGTCCCACTAAGGTTCCAAAATTCAGTCCTGGATGACGACGCTCAACTTCGCCTAGGAATTCCTCCATCGAGAGCCAGTTGAAATTAATCTTCCCGATGTCAGTCCATTTCTGAATGGAACGAATAACGGATGGGTGGGTCAAGGGCGCGAGCGAAGAACCCGCGTTTCCTCCAATGATGGTCGTCACACCCTGAAACAACATTCCCGCAAGCTCTGGCTGTACTAAGAGTTCCCAGTACGTGTCCGAGTGATTATTCACGTCAATAAACCCAGGAGTTACATAGCACCCCTCCGCATTGATCACTCGCTCTGCCGAAACTACGTCAAAACTCCCAACAGCAACGATGACGCCCTCTTTCAATGCAACATCGGCCTTGAACATCAGCTTCCCGCTCCCATCGATGACTATGCCATTTTGTATGACTATATCGTACACATGTCATGTATCAAAAAATTGGGTTCCTTCACTCGCACCTCCCCTCAGCCATCGAATTTTCGCTTCAAGAACTCTCTGTCCTCATATCACATAGAAACAAAAACCCTTTCACCTCTCATTTATTATCTAGCATAGCAGGATACAGTACAAACAACCAGACTGCTTCAGCACCTCCATCGAACATCACGCTGATTCATTCCACACATAGGATGCTCAAAAAATCAAAATTCGTTTGGTGTGCACTCTCTCCTCTTCATCCGAGAGAGACTGTTCTCAAAATTCTGAAGATTGCACCCAATGCACAATCTACAACAAAAAAAATATTACGCTTTCGACTTAAGTTGAGCCATCATACCTTCCACTTCTTCTGAAAATGCACGATCCTCTCGTAAGATTCTCGGAAGAAATGCCCGCACATCAATCGCCTGTCCCAATAATCGTATTTTTCGACGAGCGCCTTCTTTCGCGATCTCCACCATCTCTTTGTACCCTTCCATAGATGGTGTAGCGTACCGTAAATTACGGAAGTCATGCCGAACGGCCGTCATAACTACTTTGCTCGTCCGCATCTCGGATAGCATTTCCGTTAACGGATTCCCTGAATCACGAGGGTTTTCCATTGCGGCAATCCGTATATTGAAGTCCTCATCCTTCTTGAGAGTCTTCGGGTCAGCATAATGAATCGCATACGCCGGATCTACCCGAGCCACCTGTAACATAAACAATTTATCTCCCCTCAGGGTATTTGGCAGGGTCTCCAATTGAGCAAGCGCGGCATCAGGATTCGATCGTAACAACTGCAAAAAACTTTGTGCTTCCGAGCTACCCAGATTCGCATCAATTTTTTCATCTCCATCAAACGAATCCTGAGTCGATGTCTGTGCCTGTACTATCTTTGGTGCTTCCGCACTCACGGAAATGGTATTATTTCGTGTTTCCAACATTGAGCCTCTCACTGTCCTCTCGGGTTGTTCCAACGTTGTATCATTTTTTCCAGTTTTGTCTTTTGATATACTCGCTAACTCTTTCGGTGCCGATCCGCTCTCTGTCCCAACCAAAACATCGGCATCCGACCCAATACCTTGCTGTTCCAATGTCGCCAATTCTGCTTCCAATTCCTTACGACGTCCGACCAATTTGATGAGCGTATCATCATCCTTATCTGGAGTAATCGAAAGGTTTAATGCATCAAGTTCAGAAGTAAGTGCGTGTTGTTCAGCTGTCAACGCCTCTCGTTTCCGTATCGCTTCATCACGAGCAATTTTATATGCTTCATTCTCTTTTGCAATAGTTCGGCGCTCTGCCAGCAATTCCAACACCACCTCATCGGAAAGCGACCCGAAAGTACTGGTTGCGATTGCCTGAAGACGTTCTTCGTTCTGATGATACTCATCATCATTGAGCGGTGTTGTGTGTTTCTGCATAGCACTGTTTTTGAATGACATTATACATATCCGGCTAAGCATCTCGACCAACTAAAGCAGCCAATTCAACGAGACGTTGCGAATACCCCCATTCATTATCATACCATGCCACTACTTTCACAAAATCCCCATCTACCACCTTCGTAAGCGTCAAGTCCACGATACTTGAAAAAGGGTTCCCAATAAAATCCGAGGACACCAGTGGTTCATTGATCACCGAGAGCACACCACGTAAACGCTCACTTTGGGACGCTGCTACCAAGGCGGCGTTCACCTCTTCGGCCGTCGTCTTGCGTTTCAGTAAAAATGTAAAATCAGTAATTGAAACTACCAACGTGGGCACACGCAATGCCAATCCGTCGAATCGCCCCGAAAGTTCAGGGATCACTTCTGTTACCGCAATCGCCGCACCTGTCGTTGTCGGAACAATATTCTGACTCGCCGCCCGTGCCCGACGCAAATCACGATGAGGACTGTCTTCCAGATTTTGATCGGCTGTATACGAATGTACAGTCGTCATGAGAGCTTTTTCGATACCAAATACATCCTGCAACACCTTAGCAACCGGAGCAAGACAATTCGTCGTACACGAAGCATTGGAAATCACTGTCTCGCCCGCATATGCGTCCTCATTCACTCCTATCAGAAAAGTCTTCACATCCTCAGCTCCGCCCTTTGCGGGCGCTGAAAGAATAACCATGCGTGCCCCTGCGGTCACATGCTGTGCTGAGCTATCCTTATCTACAAAACGCCCAGTACATTCCAAAACCACATCCACCTCCAGATCCTTCCAAGGCAATTTGAGTGGATCTTTTTCAAGAAATACCGGGTACAATATCCCATTCACCAGTATCCCATCCTGTTGCGCCTCAACGGTGTACCGATAATGTCCATACGCCGTATCATACTTCAACAGGTGTGCAAGCGTCTTTGTATCAGTCAAATCATTGATAGCCACGACTTTCAAATCCGGATTCTCAAGCGCGATCTTAAAAGCGGCCCGCCCGATACGTCCGAAACCATTAATAGCAATTCTTTTCATAACATTACATATTTACAGATTACCTTATACATTCAACTCTGTTCCTCTCCAGTCACCTCACCAAACACTAAGACACAGATTTGGAAACTATCGATGTTCCCAGCCAGAAGTTCACAATATTGCCTTACCCGAACTACCAAATATACGCATTTTATTTTGTACCGCCTCTTTCGTTTCCTGCTTAGCGGCCCCAAGAATCTTCCGCAAGTCCGTCTCATCGCCTGAATTCAACATACGCCGCAAACCACCAATAAAAGCGAGGCGTACCGCCGTATCAACATTAAAACACACGATTCCTCGACGCATCACTTCTGTCACGCGATCCAATTCCCAATCTGAAGCACCATGCAAAACCAATGGGATACCCACCTGTTCCGAAATGGCTGCCAACCGGTCATAATCTGGAACGCTCCGTTCACGAAAAAACCCGTGTGCGTTTCCAATCGCTACCGCCAACGTATCAACACCAGTTTCTTTCACAAAGTCTGCCGCCTGATGCGGATCAGTCATATATCCATCCCAGGTCGCGTCATCCATATCCATAGACACCTCACCTAAATAAGGTACGCTACCGAGTTCAGCCTGAACCGAAACACCCTTTGCATGTGCCAACTCGACAATCTTTCTAGTCACTGCAAGGTTATCTGCATATGCCTTCCTTGAACCATCATACATCACCGACGGAAAACCGATTTCGATACTACGTTCCACAACCTCAAAACTCTTACCATGATCAAGATGAATCGCGATCGGCACATCTGCCGCATAAAATTCGGCAGTATTTTTCACGAATTGGAAAATGGCTCGCCCGCCGGCATAGTCTAAGGTCTTCTCCGTCATCTGCACAATAACCGGCGATCGCTCATCGAGAGCCGCCTCAATGATTGCTCGTGTAGTTTCAACATTCACGGTATTAAAAGCCCCGATGGCATACCCGCCGGCTTGGGCACGTTCCAATAATACCTGAGTTGTATATATCATATTCCGCTTCTTCACATCATCGGATTATCTTTTCTTTCTCCGCCTCACCAAGAGCAAGTACCATTTTCACCACTTCAAATGGAAACAGACTCTCTCGACCAACTAACACGCCATCCATTTCCGCCTCCCACGATACTGCTCCCAAAAAACTCGCTTTCACCGATCCTCCGTACAATACAGAAATTCGTTCCTCAGTCGCTGCACCGAACTTTTCCAAGAGCCACTTCCGAAGCATGATTCGTATCTGGAAAATTTCTTCCGTCGTGGGCAACCGATCGGTGCCAATCGCCCATCGTGGTTCGTAGGCCAAAATAATCTTCTCCGCCTGCATTTTTGACAGATCACCAAAGACCATTTTCACTTGACTCATAAGCGCCTCTTCAGCTTTTCCAAGCCGACGTTCCTGTTCAGTCTCGCCGATACATACAATAGGAATAAGATGATGTTTCAAAGCCGCACGTACCTTCTCGTGTACCACCGTATCAGTTTCACCAGCAAAAAAACGCCGCTCACTATGCCCGACAATCACATAATCGCAATGATCGTTCTTAAGCATCAGCGGAGATATCTCCCCTGTGAAAGCACCTTCTTTCTCCCAGAACACATTCTGTGCGCCCTTAAGAAACGGAGGTGGAATATGATCGAACTCCCGTGAGTAAATAATGGGTGGACAGATGATACCCGTAACACCTCCAAAATGCTTTCCAGTTGCCTCGCGACGTAACACTGCCAAATACTGTTCCGCCTCTTCACGCGACAGCAAATGCATCTTCAAATTACCTATAAAATATCGTTTCCGCATATGCTCTCATTCTAAATCAAAAAGATGCAACCAACCAAACCGTATTCCGCATACAATACAAATCATCAAATGACCATCAAACAAAATCAAGCTGAAACAGAACGTATTACTTGAACTGACTGCGCAGATACTCAGCCGCCTTTTCCGGTGCTATGGTAGACACTTCGATACCCGTCGAAAGCTCAAGTCCGGCCCAGGTAGCTGTACGTGGCAGTATCTCAATATGCCACCGGTAATGAGCATAATCATGTCCATTACAAGGTGCTGTGTGCAAATAAAAGTTATAAGCCGGATCCTTCAAACCTCGAAAAAGAGCAAAAAGTGCTTGCCGCAAGGCTTCAGCCAAGGCAAACTTTTCCTCTTCATTGATACGCTCGAAATACGGCGATGGTCGCTTGCCGATAATCCACACTTCGAAGGCCGCACGCGATGCAAAAGGACAAAAAGCGATAAAGTGCTCATTCTCAAACACAATACGCTTCCCCATTCCATGCTCGTACTCCACTATAGTCTCATAGACATTGGCACGAGTGCTTTTATAATAACGTTCCGCGCCATCAAGCTCGAGTGCAATATAGGGAGAAACAACTGGGAGTGCCATCATCTGTGAATGCGGGTGAGCAATACTTGCCCCAGCTTCTTTTCCGTGATTATGGAAAATCTGAATATAATTCACACTCTTTCGATGCATAAGAGACAGGTAACGCTCCTGATACGCATCTACAAGCTCAGCCACTTGCCATATCTCCAGCAACGCAATATGCCGATGCGCGTCTCGCGTCACAAACAGCTCATGATAACCGACACCGCTCATCGCAAAATATGGCCCTTCTGATAGCTGCCTTACTGTCTTGCCCCGAGACAGGGCAGGATACTTATTCGGAAATACTCGCAAACTCCACTCGCCATCAGGCTGTCTGTACACGAGAATATCCGGCTCCTGACCACTCGACTCAGGATGAGTAAAAGGATCATCATGTGGATTCACATCTTTCTCGGGCTTCTGAACAGCAAATTCATCCGGACGCCGAGCACGACCGGTTGCAATAACCACCCAATCACCGGTGACAATATCCTGTCGGAGTTCCGACTCGCAAGTTATCCCTTTTTTGTTTTCGATTAGCACCTCCATAATGATTGTTTTGAGTTTTTCATCAGGTTCTCAAACCTAAAAACGCTACGATGCTATCACAGATACTTTTGCTTTCGTGTGTTCCTTGATACGATACACGCCCATCCATAGGCGAACCCGTGTCTTGAATAAGTCCACAAGCACCTGTACATACCCATTCGGACCAAACAATTTCACCGTTGAGCCCTCTTTTTCATCCATCCACCGCACAGGCATTTGTTTTACTTTATATCCAAGATGAATTGCCAAAACTACCAATTCATAATCAAACCCGAATCGATTCACCACCATGCGACTCGCGATTGCCTCAGCTGCATCGCTCGACAACATTTTAAAACCACACTGTGTGTCCGGATATTCCCACAAGCCCAAAACGATCCGAATTACCCAATTTCCTATATTTCCAAAGATCTCACGCCAGCGCTGCTGATGCACCTGAATCACCGAATCAGCCGCATCACGAGAACCAATGACCACATCATATCCAGCCTCAAATTGGGGAAGAAACGTATCAATATGAGTAATCGAGGTAGATCCATCGGCATCCAGAAACAATCGGTACTTCCCCCGCGTTTCAAGTAACCCTTGTCGCACCACAAAACCCTTGCCATGATTTTCATGATTATTGATCACGCGCAAGTTTGCCACCTGCAAACTATAATTCTGCGCTACCTCCGCGGTATTGTCTGGTGACCCGTCCACCACCACTACGATTTCATACGAAAAAGACTTCTTTTTCAAAAACTGGTCTATTTCTAACAAATTACGCCCCATCCGCTCACCCTCCCTGTACGCAGGGATAACAACACTCAAATACGGCTGTTCCATAGATTTATTTTTCAATAGAGAAATTCTGAATAACGAACACTACCACCCTATGAATTCTACCACAAAAATCCGCCAACCGATACTGTAATGGCTCAAGAATACCATAATGGAACAAAGAGAGAGCCAATATGCGCGCTCATCTTTCATTTAAAAAACCATGGATTATTACGTATCCCAAAGCATCGGTATCAGATTCAACATGACTTCGCAAAACACAAAACGAGCCCTCGAAAAAGTGCGTCCGTTGTATTCCGTTCAAATCACAACGGATGACATATCAGTCCCTCTAGTCACCCGCTCCTTTCTCCAACCAGGACTGAAGAATAATACGAGCTGCCTCGTCATCATCATGTTGAAAAACATGCTTCACTCCCTGTCTGACAAGGTTCTGCTGTGCCATCTTCGTAGTAAACATCTCATTCTGATATACAATATGTACCTCTGATGAAAGATATTTTGCAAGCGCTTCACCGAAAACATGTTCCCCTCGCGACACCTGATTGGCAGATGGTTCCACCAAATCCCCAAACTCATCGCGCTGTGCAATACGAAGCGCCGTCCCAATCACAATGGTACCAACATGCTCTCGTTCCACAATCTCCTTCAAGCGAAGCAGAAGCGATGTATCGTTACGAAGCGTCATCAAAGGTAGCGCAATCCGAACCTCAGAATCCGCGATGGAGAGACCGATATCGGCCATTCCCCAATCAATACCCAAGTACGATTTTTCATGCATATGCACACAGAACACAGATTGACTTACGTGACCAACAAAAAAGCACAATTTCCAAATCAGTATTGCATACCCACAGGCACCTCTGTATCCTTTGTGTGACTCTCACTCTCTATCTATTCCCTAAAACGTGTCACAACTTCTGACCCTTCCTTCGTCACGATCAGCGTATCCTCAAAGTGTGCAGACAGCTTCTTATCCTGCGTCACAAATGTCCAGCCATCCGATGAGATACGAACTCCGAACCCACCGGCATTGATCATCGGTTCCAATGCGAGCACCATGCCTTCAACGAAAACGAAATCGCGCATCCCATCGTGAAAATAATTCGGAATCTGAGGATCCTCATGGAGCTCATGGCCTACCCCATGTCCCACCAAATCACGCACTACTGAACAACCAGCTGACTCCGCATGCGCCTGAACCGCTCGAGCATAATCCGACAAACGAGCACCTGCGCGAATACGTGCTATCCCCATATCCAAACTCTCTCTCGTAATCTGCAACAGATGTTTCGCTTCAGATGAAACAGTACCGACAGCCACAGTCCGCGCCATATCTGTCACCATCCCCTCAAAACGAAGACCGATATCAAGCTTCACCAAATCCCCGTTACGAATGAGACGTTTCCTGCTTGGAATACCATGTACGACCTCTTCGTTCAAAGAGGTACAAAGTGATGCTGGAAACGGTTTCCCCCATTCTGATCCGTAGCCTTTAAAGATAGGGGTTCCGCTCACCGCGCGAATTTCCCGTTCCGCGATATCATCAAGCTCCTGTGTCGTAATACCGGGGCGTACCGCTTCAATAAGCTGATTGAGTACTGACTGCAAATGTCTTCCAGATATCCTCAAACGTTCGAGCTCATCTGGCGACTTCTCTCGGTAGCTTTTCATATACGTGACATGATTTCACCAAAAACCACCTGTGATTCATGATCAGCGTTCACTCGAATGACTTGATCAAGTTCCATGAAATGCTCAATGACTGGTAGCGTATCAGCATGAAAGACCTGAAAACGTTTTCGTACTCCCTCCGGTGTATCATCTTGCCTCTGACCAATACGTCCACCACATATAACGCACTGTGCCCCTACGCGATCAACATCACTCCCAAGAATAAACGGTCGATGGCAACCAAAACACAGCACGCGTTTTGAAATACGCTGAACCGATTCCTCTTCCGAAAGTTCAAGAAAAATCACCTTGGTCAATACTCGACCGAACGATTGAAGTACAGCCACAATTTCATCAATCTGTGTCACGCGCCGAGGTGCGCCATCCAACAAGATCCCCTGCTCCTCAGGGATATGTCTGAGTGCCTCGACAAGAACACTATACACAAGCGCATCCGGAACCAAGGCTCTCTGTTGATTGATAATCAGATTGATCTGCCGACCAAACACAGTATCACGCTCCGACTCAGCCCTCAACTCCGAACCAACATCAACGTGCGCCAAATGCAATTTAGCTTTTAATAACTCAGCCTGCGTACTCTTCCCGCTCCCTGGAGGACCAAGTAAAATATAGTTTCGTGTTTGTTCTGCCATAGCAAACTTAATAAGTGAAAAGAGATGTATCTCAAATTACCGTATCATATTTCGTGTGTACATCAAGACGCCACTTTCATCACAAAGAACCCCAAAGACCACACGCCACCTTGCCGTATCTTATACCGTAACATCTTCTCGACATATCGCCAACTGCTCATCCGATAAAACGCGCAGCGCGTACACAACGGTAACTAAAATCCATCATAACTCCGCATCGTCATCTGGCTCTGCAAGTGTTTAATAAGCTCCAGGACAACCGAAACGACAATAAGCACACTGACCCCACCAATGGTCATGGACTGGATGCCAGTCATCCCCTGAATCACAATTGGCAAAACCGCCACCAACCCAAGAAAAAGAGCTCCCGCAAGCGTGATACGATTTACGATATGATAGAGATATTCTGCCGTATTGTTCCCTGGACGAATCCCTGGGATATATCCGCCCTGTTTTTGTAAATTATCCGAAACCTTGGCCGGGTCAAAAATAACTGCCGTGTAAAAATAAGTGAAAATAACGACAAGAGAAAAATAAAGGCCGCCATACACCCACTGATTCTGCAACCACATGCTCGCGCTGCGCGCCACAGCGTGCACGGTTTCATTACTCCCTACCTGCATAAGAAAGTTAGCCGCCATAGTCGGCAAGAGAATGAGCGAAACCGCGAAAATAATCGGAATCACACCAGCCTGATTCACGCGAAGTGGCAAATGAGTCGCTGCTCCTCCATATACCTGAGCACCTCGAATCCTCTTGGCGTACGACACCGGAATAGCCCGCTGTCCCTCATTAATAAAGATTACGCCAGCAATCGTCACGAGTCCGACACCGAAAAACAACAAGTACACAAAAATCTGAGACGCGTCCCAAGTCGCGATAAACCGAGAAAATCCCGAGGGTAAACTCGCCACAATACCCGCAAAAATAATCATAGAGACCCCATTCCCGAGCCCCTTTTCTGTAATAAGTTCGCCAAGCCACATCAGAAAGATGGTCCCGGCGACAGCTGTCATGATAATCACCGCTATCGTAAATGGTGAAAGGTCTCCAAGAATGTGCTGTGATCGTAAAAGTGCCAACATGGCATACGATTGGATACCAGCCAAAGGCAAGGTCAACCAACGAGTCCACATATTAAACTTCTGACGACCAGACTCTCCCTCCTCCTTATACAAACGCTCCAGCTTCGGCACGATAGTCGTCATGAGCTGCATGATAATCGATGCAGTGATATATGGACCAACCCCAAGGAGCATCACCGATATATTCGACAATCCACCGCCAGAGAAGACATTGAGCAAACCAATCAATTCGTTCTCCGAAAAAAAACGTTTCAGCTCCACCACATCAACTCCCGGAAGCGGAAGATTAGCCGCCAAGCGATAAACAACCAGAACTGCGAGAATAAAGAGAATCTTATTCCGCAATTCCTTAATGCTGAAGATACTAATGATTGTTTGAATCATGGAATCCGATCAACAATCCTCCATCAGTACTGCTCCTCGCAGGCTTTCAAAGAGAATCTGCACACATTTTATTTAAATAAACCCTTAGCAGCTTCCGAAACCAAAATATGTTCACTTCCGATAGTCAGTGTTCTCGACAGTTTACCAGTCGCAACAATTTTTACCCCCGATTTGGCGCCACGCTGAGTGATCAGTCGCTTTGCAAGAAGCGTTTCTAGTGTGATAACCTCGCCATCAGCATATCTCGCGCTCAACTGAGTCAAAGTCAGTGTCACTTTTTTCGCATGAGAAGATTTAAAACCCCGATTCTTCTTCAAACGATCGATCAGAGAAGTTCGTCCACCCTCAAACAACGGATCCTTCTTCTTTCCGTGAGCACCCTGACCCTTGGTTCCGCGCCCGGAGGTTGTTCCGCGCTTTCCGCCACGACCAATACGTTTGGTATGTGCGCGCGGCGACAAAGTGAGTTCGTGAATTTGCATAAATCTTCGTTATCAAAAATGGTTGTCTCTTAATACATCGTATTCTCTTGTCCTCGTGTTCCTTTTTCCGCGTCCTCCACGATGGTTCCAACGGTCGAAGCTGAGACACTCGTTCGCTGTTTCGGTGTCTTGAGTGCGCCAAGCGCCTTCACGGTTGCTCGAGCGACATTGAGCGGATTGGACGCACCAAGCGACTTCGATACGATATCTTTAACGCCAAGCAGGTCAACCACGGCGCGCACCGCACCACCAGCAATGACACCCTGACCCTTGAATCCAGGTTTCAAAAGTACCCGGGCGGCACCAAGTTTCATTAACACAGCATGCGGAATTGTCATGGTCACAGGATCGAGGACAACGGTCACTAAGTTTTTCTTTGCATCATTATATGCCTTCTGAATCGAGTCAGATACGTCGGATCCTTTAGCAACCCCGACTCCAACTTGTCCTTTCCTATTTCCAATGACCAAGGTTGCACGAAATCGAAAACGGCGTCCACCCTTAACCACACGGGTAACGCGGCTGAGATCAAGCATTTTCTGATCAAACTCAGGACGCTCACGCCGGGCACTATTGCCACCCTTACCTTTTCTTGTGTCTTGCTTTGTTGCCATACGCTCACTCTCATCAAACAAATAGGTTATCTACTCTTCCGTGTTCCCCTCAAATCTCTAAAATACCAGCCCGCCTTCACGTGCTCCAAGAGCCACTGCCTCCACCTTCCCATGATACCGGAAAGATCCACGATCAAATACAGCTCGCTTCACACCGACTTTCATACACTTCTCCGCAATCAAAAGACCAGTTGCTTTAGCGCCAGAGACCGTGTTTTCACCCATCTTCCCTAGCTCACGAATATCAGCAGATGCCAATGTGACCCCTCGTGTATCATCAATAGCCTGTACTGAAATATTCCGGAGACTCCGGAAAACCGAAAGGCGCGGACACTCAGCAGTACCGGAAATCTTAGCACGAGCCCGACGAGCCCGAGCCTCTTTTTGATGATTTTTCTCGCGAAGTCTTTTGATCATATCACTCATGTACAACAAGATTAAGTGGTTGATTTCTTACCCTCTTTACGGCGAACTACTTCACCAACAAAACGAAATCCCTTGCCCTTATATGGTTCGACTGGTTTCAGATCACGTATAATAGCCGTAAATTGGCCAACCTGATGCTTGTCAATCCCACTGACTGAAAGCACATTCCCCTCAACTTTCGCTTCGATACCACTTGGAATTTCCATTTTTACTGGATGTGAAAACCCGAGCGCGAAATTTATACGCTTCCCTTCCACTCCCATGCGATAACCAACACCATTTAATTCCAATTTTTTCTCAAAGCCCTTCGTAACGCCCTCAACCATGTTCGATAACAGTACAACGGTGGTTCCCCAAATACCCGCCGCCTTTTTCGAAGTGCCAACCACCTCGACTGTTAAGACATTTTCCATTTTTTTAACGAGTACGTCATGATGATACACAAAGGTCAGCACACCCTTGGGACCCTGAATGGTCACCACATTATTCGCCAACGTCGCTTCGACGCCAGACGGAATCACTACCGGTTTTTTTCCTATTCTGCTCATATGCGCTTTACCAGACCTTACAGATGTACTCACCTCCGAGACCTTTCCGATATGCCTCTTTCCCGGTCATCATACCTCGAGATGTAGAAACGATGGCGATACCATATCCGCTTTTCACCTTCTCAATATCGTGATGTTTCACATAGATGCGACAACCTTCCTTGCTCACCCGATCAATCTCCGTAATTGCTGGCTTCTTTTGTGTCGGGGAAACCTGCTCATACCGGAGCCAAACTCCCAAAGACGTCTTTCCACTCTCTTCGATCTTTTCAACGCGTGATACATATCCCTCGCGTTCCAAAATACGAGCAATAACCTCTTTCACCGAAGAAAAAGGGAAGGAAACAGAAACATGCCCCGCGGCCTGAGCGTTTCTGATTCTAGTCAGCATGTCTGCAATTGGATCGAGCATAATTCTTTATAATAGCTTCTTTATCTTCCGTATTTCATCGTTCCCTCTCCCTTTACCACGAGGATTTTTTCACTCCCGGAATTTGCCCCGCACTGGCAAGCTCGCGGAAACAAATTCGACATATATCATACATACGTAGATACCCATGCTGACGGCCACAACGCCAGCAACGCCGAACTATACGAGTCGAAAACTTCGGGGTTTTGAGCGAACGCACATAGGTAGATGTTTTGGCCATAACGTAAAATAATTTCAATAAATCCACAGAAAACACTTTTATTGTCCGTCCCTCGGCGCAATCGGCAACCCGAGCAAACGGAACAGGACAACACCCGTTTCATGATTCCCAGCCGTCGTCACGATACTCACCTGAAAACCAAAAACATGTTGCACCTTTTCTGGAATAATTTCTGGAAAAATAGTGTGATCCTTGATACCGACATTCGCATTCCCGTATTGATCAATCACGGTTTCGGAAAGTCCCTGGAAATCTCTCACACGAGGCAAAGAGGCATTGAAGAGACGATCCAGGAAATCCCACATGCGCTTTCCATGCAAGGTAACCGATACGCCGACCTCTAAGCCCTCACGAATCTTAAATCCGGCGATGGCCTTACGAGCCTTAGTCATGACAACTTTCTGACCGGTAATCATTTCCAATGACGAAACGACTTCCTCAACATGTTTTGTATCCTTCAGGATTTTCCCAATACCGGTATTTATAACCACCTTTTCAATACGTGGAAGAGCCATAGGATTCTTCATACCAAACGATTCGCGCATCCCTGGGACTGCTTTCTTTGCGTACGCTTCTTTTGTAGATATAACCTGATTCATAGAAACACTTTTCGAATCCGAAATTAAACCGCCTTGCCTGATTTTTTACTGACACGTACTTTTTCACCACCTTCGATCCGATACCCAACCCGGGTTGGCTTGCCAGTCTCCGGACACACCAGCATCACATTTGAAACATGCATTGGGGCAGGACGCTCAATACGCTCTCCCTTTTCCCCTTCTTTACGAGGTTTCCGATGTCTTTTGATCAAATTGGCACCCTCAACAACCACGCGATCCTGAGAGGCAAGTATTTGTACGACTTTGCCACGCTTTCCGCGATCTTTCCCTGCCATAATTACTACCTGGTCGCCTTTCTTGATCTTCATACACGCCGCGCTGCATTAGTTTTCATTAATTGCTCCGTGTCCATTTGCAATGACAATCCTGAACCCACCTCCTCTTCAGTATTCTCAACGCAAATGGCGCTCATTGCATATCCTTATCTAGAGAACTTCGGGAGAAAGTGAAACAATCTTAGTAAATCCTTTTTCACGCAGCTCACGAGCGACTGGGCCAAAAATACGTGTTCCTTTTGGTTCTTGTCCGCTTCCTTCCAAAATAACAGCCGCATTCTCATCAAAACGAATATAAGAATTGTCCTTACGCCGATACGATTTCGTCTGACGCACAATAACCGCCTTTACCTTCTCTCCCTTTTTCACAGCACCACGAGGCTCAGCTGATTTCACGGATGCGACAATAATATCGCCCACACCTGCATAACGCCGACGCGTTCCACCAAGTACTTTAAAGCACTCAATCGTTTTGGCGCCACTGTTATCTGCCACTTTTAATCTGGTTTCCGCTTGAATCATAGCCCTACTTCTTTGTTCTGTTCAAGATTAATCCGCTATCGCAATAAAACATTTATCCTTACTCATTGGACGACACCCACGGAACATGACCGTATCTCCGACCCGATAAGTATTTTCCGCATCATGAACTTTGAAACGCTTGGTCGAAACATACTGTTTCTTGTACTTCGGGTGCGTCTTCAGCGTTTCCACGGCAACCACGATAGTCTTATCCATACCATCGCTTACCACGATACCCTGCAACTTTGGCGCTTTGTTGAGTTGTGTCATCTTATTTTCCTTATGAGACGATAAAAATAATTCTAACAATGTTTCTTTGCTTAGTCAAGCGAGCGCTCGCCCTCACCCTGAAGCGTCTTCAAACGAGCAATATCTTTCTTTGCCAAGCGCAACGTATGATGTCGAGTCTCCTCACGAGTTGCAATCTTGAAACGCAACTCGCGCACCGACTGCTCGCACTCATGCACAAGCTTCTGCCGTTCTCCTTCACTTTTCTCGCGTAATTCCTTGATTTTCATAACTTCATTGCTAGAGGGATGAGTGACGTTCAACGAATTTTGTTTTCACAGAAAGTTTATGGGCCGCCAAACGCATCGCTTCTTCCGCCGCTACCTTAGAGATACCATCCAATTCAAACAATATTCTTCCGGCCCGCACTTTCGCAGCAAAATGATCAACACTTCCCTTGCCTTTCCCCATCGGTGTCTGTTCGCCTTTCTTCGTAATCGGCTTGTCCGGAAAAATACGAATCCAGACCTTACCGCCGCGCTGAATAGAGCGCGTCATCGCGCGACGAGCCGCTTCAATTTGACGAGCAGAAATCAGACCCTCTTCAAGAGTTTTCAAACCATAATTCCCAAAGCTCACAACACACCCACGTGTTGCCGGACTGCCCGACCAACCGCCGCGTTGGACTTTTCGATGTTTTACCTTTCGAGGCATGGTCAACATAGACGTACTTCCTATTCTACGGATTGTTCTTCAAATTTTTCTCCTTTGTAAATCCACACTTTGATACCGATGACTCCATAAGTTGTTTGCGCTTCAACCCGGGCAAAATCGATGTCAGCACGCAACGTGTGCAAAGGAATCTTCCCTTTTGAAAGCCATTCACGACGACGCATTTCCGCACCACCCAAACGACCAGAAATCTCAATCTTCACCCCAAGAATATCTTTATTCTGTGTAACCTGATCAATCATACCTTTCAGTGTTCGTCGAAATGGAACACGTTTTTCCAACTGCTCAGCGATTTGTTGTCCAATAAGCGACGCACTCTCTTCAAAATGTTTCACTTCTTTCACCTCGACTTTCAAATCAATTTTCTTCCCCGGAAAGAAATGTGCCTTCACTGCACGAGCCAGATCTTCGATACCAGTACCACCACGACCAATCAATACACCTGGACGCGAAGTTTCAATAATCAACCGAATCGTCGCTGCCTGACGCTCCACCTGAACACTGGCGATGGCGGCCTGTTTCCATTTCTTCATAATGAAATCATGCATCTCGACATCCGAGCGCAGCTGTACCCTAAACAATTTCGGATTGGCAAACCAGCGTGACTGCCAGTCAGTTGTAATTCCGAGACGGATTCCGATTGGATGAGTTTTATGACCCATAGTGATTCTCAACAATTAGGCAGATTTTCGCTGAAAAACTTTTTTAACCGCACGGAGAGGACTTTGCTTTACATTCCTTGTATGCTTGTCGGCGGTCCCTATCTTTTTCTTATCATCACTGGATTTCACCACACCGCCCCCCTCACTATCCTGAATGGTGACAACCCCCTGTGTTTTACTCACAGATGTACGATTCTTTCCTTCTTCACGCTCCTCGAGTATTACCTTGACATTGGCTGAGCGCTTCAAGATAGGCATCGAACGTCCAAAGGCTCTCGGCTCAAACCGTTTCAGTCGCAGCCCATCGCCAACCGATACTTGAGCGACATACAGGTTTCCCTCATCCAAACCAAAATTATTTTTTGCGTTCGCAACCGCGCTTTTCAACAAGTCTAGTACAGGATCTGAGGAACGCTTAATTTGTTTGGAAAGTTCAACAATAGCCGCGTTCGCTGAAAGACCGACGATCGTATGCGTTACGAGGCGTACCTTACGCGGAGCTATCCGGAGATTCTTGAGTGATGCGTGTACTTTCATACGTTATTATTTCTTCTTAGTCGCAGAGGTCGAAGTTTTCGCTGCCTTGGCAACATCCAAATCTCGCTGTTTAGCGGCCTGCTCGATTTCCTTCTGCATTTTTCCACCATGACGACGAAATGTGCGAGTCGGAGAAAACTCTCCCAACCGATGACCGACCATCTCCTCTGTCACGAATACCGAAATAAAGTCTTTCCCGTTATGCACGCCAAATGTAAAGCCGACCATCTCTGGCGCAATGACACAAGGCCGCGACCATGTTTTAATGACCGATCGATCGCCGACCTTTTTCCCTTCGAGTTTTTTCAGAACTCGCGGGTCTACATACAATCCCTTCTTTAGACTTCGTGACATAACGATTGTTTATAACTGAAACTCATTCTCAAAAAAATTACTGACACATTATTTTTTCTTAGCTCGTCGTTTGAGAATATACTTATTACTCGCCTTCTTCTGCTTCCGAGTCTTCTTGCCAAGCGCTGGCTTCCCCCAAGGAGTTTTCGGATGCATACCAAGCGGCTGTCGTCCCTCACCTCCACCATGCGGATGATCCACAGGGTTCATTGCTGAACCACGAACTGACGGACGCTTATTCTTCCAACGGCTTCGCCCAGCCTTGCCGATACGCTCAACACCATGTTCAAAATTCGAAACTTGACCAATGGTCGCGAAACACTCTTTAGAAATCAGACGCATCTCACCCGAAGAGAGCTTCACTGTCGCAAAAACTCCATCAAGTGCCATGAGTGTAGCCTGAGATCCGGCACTGCGAACGATTTGTCCTCCGCGACCAATCTGAATCTCAATATTACAAATAATGGTACCAGTTGGTATATTGGTGATCTTCGTGCGATTCCCTTGAACGATGGGCGCTTGATCACCAGACAGGACCATCTGTCCGACTTTCATACCCTGCGTTGCCAAGATATATCGCTTCTCACCATCCACATAATGAATCAGCGCAATAAGACCTGAGCGATTTGGATCGTTTTCAAGCGCCGCGACCTTACCAGGCACACCCCATTTATCCTGACGGAAATCAACAAGACGATACAAACGCTTATGCCCACCACCGCGATGGCGCACTGATATTTTTCCACCGGAACGACCAGCGCTATTCTTTTTTGAAACCGTCAATGATTTTTCAGGGCGCTTATCGGTCACACCATCAGGCTTCACAATACTCATATTGCGTCGCCCTGCCGTATTCCGTTTATAAATTTTGATTGCCATAATCGTTACATTCCTGTCTGAAACAGCGTGATGGTTTCACCCGCTTTAATTTCAACCATTGCCTTCTTGATACCTGCTTTTTTCCCCACGTTTTTCCCAAATCGACGTATACGACCCGAGAGACTCACTGTGTTCACAGAAACGACGTGCACCCCGTACACCGCTTCAACCGCACGTCTCACCTGAGGCTTAGTAGCTATCGAGCTCACCTCAAATACGTAACGATTCTGCGCATTCAAAGAATATGCTTTCTCAGTAATACGCGGCTTACGCAAGAGAGTATTGGCATACGCGCCACAAAGCACCTTTGGCGTCGCTACCAGAGCATCCGATGCATTCTTCTCCTGGTGAATTTTTTTTCCAAAAACAGCCATAGCGATTATTTATTCCAATCAGAAAATCTCTGTTCGAGTACTGCAATTCCCTGTTTTGAAATGAGACAATATTCCTTATCCAAAAGCTGTTTGACGTTCAGATCCATCGCCAGCGTATTGATCACCTTTTCCACATTCCGACTCGTCCGATTCATGTCCTGTTCCGTCGCATCAAGAGCGACTACAAGACCGCGACGCTCTACCTTCAATGCTACCAAACAGCGAACAAAATCTTGCGTCTTCTGGGAAGAACCGGCAAAGGTATCCACAATCAACAATTTCCCTGAACGAATTTTTTCCGACAAGGCAATCAAAACGGCCTTTTGTCGCATCTTTCGGTTCATTTCTCGAACGAAATTCCGGTCATTGCGAGGTCCAAAAACAACCCCGCCCTTCCGCCAATGTGGTGCGCGCGAAGAACCAATACGAGCTCGACCTGTCCCCTTCTGCTTCCAAGGCTTGATACCCGAACCACTCCGCTCACCACGTGTCTTGGTATGTGCAATCACTTGACGCAGATTGCCCGATAAAATGACATACGCCTGATGCAACAGAGCATCATTGGAAGGCAAGGAGAACAGAGAGTCCTGAAGGTTGATTTCTTCAACTGTCTTTCCACTCGTATTGTAGACGGATACTTTCGCCATAAGTTTATTTCACGCTCATCACCTCAACCATTCGACCATTCACACCCGGAACCGATCCACGCACCCCAATCAAACCTTTCTCAGTATCAATAAAAGAAACCGTGAGATTTTGTATTGTACAATTGTCACCGCCCATGCGCCCCGCCATGCGACGACCCTTCACAACATGTTCAGGAAATGTTGAGCCAATCGAACCGGGTTTGCGGAGATCATGCTTACCGCCATGACTAGCCCACCCACCGGAAAATCCGTGTCGCTTGACTACACCTTGAAATCCCTTCGCCTTAGTCACACCACAAACATTCACCTTCTCTCCGATAACAAACTGCTCAACCGAGAGTTCGCTCTGAAGCACGAATACTTCCAGTTCTTTGGCAGCAACCGCCTTGTCTCGGCTACCCTGATCCAATCGAAACTCATGTCGCACTAACGAACGTGCATTTTTTTCGGCTTCCACTTGAACAGCCAAGTATCCATCTTTCCCTTCCGTCCGATGAAGCGTCACGGTATTCTTTCCGCACGCAATCAACGTCACATTCAAGGCACCTTTCGTGTCATCGAACAGTGTGGTCATGCCAAGTTTTTTCCCAAGAATGAATTTCATATCGTATGCGCAGTAAACAAAAAACTGGACCGTGAGCTGGCCAGTATTCACCGAGAAAAAATCACGGCGTATCCTGACCCGCTCAGTATCCCTTGCCCTACCAATCCAGAAGCATAATGCTCTTCCAAATCGGATAATGACGTATACCGGGACTAAAACGAGTAATAATGAGGTGTATTGTCTAAAAATCCTCTCGCCCTACCCTACATCTTGATCTCAACATCAACACCTGCTGGCAGGTCGAGTGATGTGAGGCCTTCGATAGTTTTGGCATTCGGATTCACGATGTCAATCAGCCGCTTATGCACTCGCATCTCAAACTGATCGCGCGCATTCTTATGAACGAATGTCGAACGGTTCACCGTCACCTTATGCACTTCGGTCGGAAGTGGAACAGGCCCGGTAATAGCTGCGCCCGTGCGTTCAGCCGTCTCAACGATCTTGCGTGCTGACTGGTCAATGACCTTATGGTCATAGGCCTTAATCTTGATCCGTACGCGGGTCATCGGGGCATCATCGACTTGCTTCTTCGTTGCCATGATACTCGAGGTTACTTTCTTCTCTCTGTTACATTCAAGAGAATAATCACCCTGGGAAAACCACTCGCCTTCCCAGGACTCAATTCACTCGAAACGCTCAAACTACTTGATCACTTTGGTTGCGACACCGGCACCCACCGTACGCCCACCTTCACGAATCGCGAAACGCATGCCTTCCTCCATAGCTACCGGGGCCAACAGTTTGATAGTAAGACGTACTGTATCACCCGGCATCACCATCTCGGTTCCTTCTGGCAAAGTCACTTCACCCGTCACATCGGTTGTGCGAATGTAAAACTGTGGTTTGTAACCCTTGAAGAATGGGGTATGACGTCCCCCTTCTTCTTTCGCTAACACGTATACCTCGCTTTCGAATTCAGTGTGTGGAGTGATAGAACCTGGCTTGGCCAACACTTGACCGCGCTGCACATCTTCCTTTTTGATACCACGAATAAGGAGGCCGGCATTATCGCCACATTGTCCACGATCAAGCTGCTTATTAAACATCTCGATACCTGTCACCACGGTTTTCATGGTCTTAGAGGCCTCTTGAAGACCCACGATTTCAACCTCCCCGTTGAGATTGATGACACCGCGCTCGATGCGTCCGGTCACGACAGTTCCGCGTCCTTCAATTGAGAAAATATCCTCGATTGGCATAAGGAAAGGCTTTTCGTTGTCCCGAACCGGCTCTGGGATCTTAATATCCAAGGCATCGATGAGATCCAAAATCGGCTTAGCATCAGCGTCTTCAATGGTCTTTGCATTCAAAGCCTTCAAAGCCGACCCACGAATAACCGCAGCATTATCCCCATCAAACTCATACTTGGAAAGGAGCTCACGAACTTCGGCTTCGACCAGTTCGACCAACTCTTCATCATCTACCATGTCAACTTTGTTCAAGAATACCACAATATTCTGAACACCAACCTGATGTGCCAACAGGATATGCTCACGAGTCTGTGGCATCGGACCATCGGTCGCCGCTACCACAAGCACCGCACCATCCATCTGGGCAGCACCGGTGATCATATTTTTGATATAGTCAGCATGACCCGGGCAATCAACATGCGCGTAATGACGCTTGTCTGACTCATACTCACAGTGCGAGGTTGAGATTGTAATACCGCGAGCCTTTTCCTCCGGCGCCTTATCGATTTCATCCACTCCGCGCTCTTTCGCAAAACCTTTAAGAGACAACACATGCAATATGGCTGCGGTCAAGGTAGTTTTCCCATGATCAACATGACCGATGGTTCCGACATTCACGTGTGGTTTGGTGCGCTGAAATTGCTCTGCCATAGGGCTAGATTTCAAATTGAATTACTTAGAGAAACTTTGTTTCGCTCGCTCCGATTTTTTCCGTCTCGACCAAGAAACAAAAAAAGTGCCAAAGCAGAGCATCAAGAGACATAGTACCAAGCCATTTTTATCCTGTCAAGAGGACAAGGATATCCGTCAGAGATACGGACGGATACGCAGTCAATCAATTATCGACATTCATGATAATACCAGGAAAATGACCAGGTATACATACCGGTAACCTATCACAAAACAATCCAAGTGCGGACTCGATCACACAACATCGTATGTCCTATAGATAAACAATGACGCACCAGATCAACCACTCCCCACACCATTGCGATTGAATGTACGCAAAAAGCAGACATCACACAACACCCCAACACACCCTCTCCGCCACATGCATTCTTAGGGTCTTTCAACTTTTCCGAGTAAACTCCCCCGGTCGATCAAACCAAAACGTGTCGAATCCAATGTCCCGAAAGGCTGGTCCCCGAAAATCAAGTATGCGCCTTCTGGGAGACCGCCTTAATAATCACGACTGTACAGCCGGAGCATATCAGCACGCGCAGTATCAAAGACATACGGCTTACCCTCTGAGTTGCTGGCTCTCTGTCCGTTTATCTCAAGATGAAACGCATCCGTCGTATCCGCCGGGACCACAACCAAAGTATCCCCGGGAATCGCTTTGATCTGCTTGATGATCGGGTCATGATCGTGCACCAAACGCGCAATGACGATATCTCCGTGTTTGGGAACATGACACGCATAATATCCCATTCGCGCGAAATTTTCCGTACCATCTTGCAAGAGCGGTTCCATAGAATGACCCCGAATCGTCTTGGCTGCTCTCAACTCATGACACTCAGAAAAAGACATGTCTTCCCAAGCCTCCCAAGACACAGACGCGCGCACCCATACAAAAAGTGAAAGCATGCATAATACACCCAACCCGTACCGCATTACTCGAAAACGGACCCGGGTACTCTGAAAGCGCTGAGTAAACATACGATTCTCTCTCAAGCAAAATCACGAGAGCACAGCAGTTGACACTCCTCCCCTCCACACTCACCGTATCCACGCGAAAACCGAACTTGGCAACAAGATGCAACCAAAACAGAAATCAGACAAAAGAAACCGCTATCATCTCCTCTCTGATCCGAAAAAATCAATACTGCGGGAAAGGGATACCGTACAGAAACCATCCCCCGTCACAAGGCCCGCCGCCGGCTATACAATTATTTTCACCGCTTCGTAACGAACAGACGGCGCCGGCCCCATTACTCAACTCGTCACTGTACAAGATAACCTGACTTGTTATCTGAGTGGGTGAGTTGAAATCCACGGTAATCTTACCGAAAGATGCGTTGTTTGAAGCGGGTCCACGATCACAAATGAGACCTATCAACAGCCCACCAGCATCGCGAAAGCTCCTGACCTTATCCATGTCAGCACGCGAAAAATGCTGACTATTCGGGTTCATCACCACGATCACATATGGTGTCCCACCAGTTGCGCCTCCACCGCTTCCACTAGCCGCGTTGACATAATCCTTGTTCACGGCATCGGTGCCGGCAATCGGGGTAGCCACATTGGTGATGCGCTGTCCATTGGCATCAATCCCAAAATACGCCTTGACCAGCCCTCCGAAACCGATGGCTCCCTCCTTGTACTGCGCAAAAGCGGAGAGATTGACCGGCCCGGCTACATTCCCATCAGGAGCTGGGAGGGTCGGATTCGTCCAGGCCGAAGCGAATTGCAGGCCGAAACCAAAAACAACACCGATCACCATCACTCTCCCCCAATACAGGACACCCTGTGCCCAACCCTTTGTGCGTTCCATAGCGTTTTGCGTCAATTAGATAATTTACGTACTTGTGTCAAAAATTAGTGACTCTTGGCCCGCAAAGCATCGAGTGATTGGCTCTGGGCCTCCCGAGAAGGAGGTGGGGTATTGACCGGCTTCATTGTTTCGCTCTTGGCATGCAAAGCATCAAGCGCCTGCAACTGTGTTTCCCGATTCATGGGTGGTGGTGGCGTATCCGGTGGAGGAGAAGGTCGGGCCGTCATCTCGACAGTGGTTTT
>CAYRWQ010000002.1:32781-33854 GCA_964428075.1 uncultured Bdellovibrionales bacterium | reverse complement strand
TTTACGGAGCAACTTCTTTGATATTGTAATCGCAATTCCTCGTACCGATACAGTCTTCAGAATTCCCGCAAGAATTTGTGGCGTTAAAGGCTGCTCCAAGACAGTGCTGCGCGGCATCATCGCCACAGTTGGAACTACAGAACTGAGTCACGCTGACGTGGAAGGTGATAGTCTGGCCGGCAAACGTGAGAGTCACGTCCTCATTCCCCAGCTCAGCGCCATGAATGAGACGCGGGCGCGAACCAGGTGCCGAGAGCGTCACCACGGGAGAAGCCGTGTCTGCAAAAACGGTCGTGGTGGTCACATCATTCCCCGCACAATCGGGAGTATCGTCAAAGTAGACCGTTATGTCGGCGGCAGTGCCACGCTCCAAAGACATACTCGCCACCTCACCACCCCGAGCCAGAGGGATAGAGCCGCCACGACACACCATGAGAATGGACGGCGGAACAAATCGAACGCCATTCATGTTAAACCAGCCGAGCTCATCTGAATAAGCGTATCCAGCAAGAGTGTTTCCAGCAAGAGTAACGCCATACGGTTGCGCACTGGCGGGCGTACCAGAATCAAGCGAGATAAAACCCGTCCAGCCACCGCTATTCACAGCCGCGTCCCGAATAGAGAGAACACGCGCCCAGCCAACCAGGGTATCCCCGACTCTCCTGGCTTGGCAAATACCCACCGGACAGCCGACAGTATCGACGGCGTTAAAACTCACAAAACCATAATGCTCACTCCAAGCATACCCAGTGACGAGACCATCTGCCGCGGGAATATTGACACCGTAATCGCCGATGACCCCAATCGGGCAACCGAGAGGCGCGGCATCAGTGACATTCACAACCCCGTCACCATTCGTATCACAATCGCGACTATTTGTAGAAAGCCAACCAAAAGCCGTGTTGCTTCCATCTATGACACTGTTTCCATTCCACCCAAAACCAAACACATTGTGCGCGTTTCCCGCAAAGACGTGTTTTAAAGAGAAGCCGAGACCGCAAGAAACAACGAATATTATCACGAAACCGAACACTTGTTTCACATGAAAGAGTCGCATAATGTATTTTATTTTT
>CAYRWQ010000002.1:1553-32681 GCA_964428075.1 uncultured Bdellovibrionales bacterium | reverse complement strand
TCTTTGAAAGCCATTGATCCCGCGATACGGAAAGCGGCTTCGGAGGAATCAACATCATGAAAAGATCCATCGTAGACCGTAGCCTTGATATCCACTACCGGATATCCGGCGAGTACACCGGTCTGTGTCGCCTCTTCAATACCCTTATTGATCGGCTTAATAAATTCCTGTGGAATGACACCTCCCTTGATTTCATCAAAAAATTCATAGCCCTTGCCGACTTCATTCGGCTCGAGACGGATCCAACAATGACCATACTGACCACGTCCACCGGACTGGCGAATATATTTCCCTTCCGCTTCGGCCAGAATACGGATGGTCTCACGATAGGCCACTTGTGGTCGCCCCACATTCACTTCCACTTTGAACTCACGCTTCATACGATCGACAATGATGTCGAGATGCAGTTCGCCCATTCCCGAAAGAATGGTCTGGGCCGTTTCTTCGTCTGTATGCACCCGGAAAGTTGGGTCTTCTTCGAGTAACTTCTTGAGCGCCATACCCATTTTTTCCTGATCTGACTTTGTTTTCGGCTCAACCGTGATATCAATAACCGGCTCAGGAAAAGTAATCGCCTCAAGCACAACCGGCTTGTCAGGGTCGCACAACGTATTACCCGTCGTAGTGACCTTCATACCTACCAGCGCCCCAATATCGCCCGCTCCAAGTTCCTCGATCTCTTCACGATGATTCGCATGCATACGCACAATACGCCCGATGCGTTCCTTTTCGTTCTTCGTTGAATTGAGTACGTAAGAGCCTGCCTTGGCGGTTCCGGAATAGACACGGAAAAAAGTCAGCTGCCCAATGAACGGGTCAGTCGCAATTTTGAAGGCAAGCGCTGAAAATGGAGCATCATCCTTGGTCTCACGAATTTCCTCGGCATCGGTTTTCGGATTGGTACCAAAGAGTGGTGGAATATCAAGTGGCGAAGGAAGATAGTCAACCACCGCATCCAACACCAGTTGAATCCCTTTATTCCGAAGAGCGGTTCCTGTCATCACAGGATACAGCTTTGTTCCGATCACCGCCCGACGCAAAGCCGCTTTCAACTCAGACTCAGAAATCGCTTCACCGCCGAGATACTTTTCCGTCAAGGCATCATCCGTCTCAGAAATTTTCTCAATCATTTTTTCACGCCACTCCTGAGCCTTGGCAAGATACTCGTCAGGAATTTCCCCTTCGATAACGATCTCGCCCATCGAACCATCAAAGGTATACGCTTTCATGTTCATGAGATTGATGAGACCCGCAAAATCGCCACGCAGACCTATCGGATACTGGATAGCCACCGCTTTTGGTGTCAGGCGATTCCAAATCGAAGCCAATGCCTCCTCAAATACAGCTCCTTCCTTATCAATCTTATTGATAAAACACATGCGAGGAACATTATATTTTTCCGCCTGACGCCACACCGTTTCCGACTGCGGTTCAACGCCTTCCTTACCATCAAACACGACAACGCCACCATCCAGCACGCGCAGAGAGCGTTCCACCTCTACCGTAAAATCCACATGTCCAGGCGTATCAATAATATTGATATGATGACCCTTCCAAAAACAGGTGGTGGCGGCTGAAGTGATGGTAATACCGCGCTCACGTTCCTGTTCCATCCAATCCATAGTCGCGGCCCCCTCATGCACTTCACCGATCTTGTGCGTAATACCCGTGTAAAACAATACGCGCTCAGTTGTCGTGGTCTTACCAGCGTCGATGTGCGCGATGATACCAATATTACGGTATTGATCTATGGAAGTCGTGCGAGCCATAACGCTTGGAAATAAAAAATTGAAAATTATATTGTATACACCCAATGAGATTGTTTGGCCTTCCTGAAACAAAGAATGGAACTCTGCGTTCCATTCTTCCGTATCGCTTCCATGGAACATCAAGGCACACGGATCAGCTATTAGGCAAAGTGAGCAAATGCCTTATTGGCTTCGGCCATTCGATGCGTATCGTCCCGTTTCTTGATTGCGATACCCACCTTGTTTGACGCATCGATCAATTCATCAGCCAGTTTTTCTGCCATGCACTTTCCCTTCTTTTTTCGGCACGCATCTCGAATCCACCGCATAGCTAAAATCTGACGGCGTTCACCCGAAACCGGAACTGGAACTTGATAGTTGGCTCCACCGACACGACGACTCTTCAATTGCAACATCGGGGACACGTTCTTAATTGCCTGTTCAAAAGCATTCAGGCCACCCTTCTTCGTCCGCTCATGAATAACATCAAATGCCTTATAGACAATCCGCTCAGCTACACTCTTCTTCCCGTTCCACATAATCATGCAGACAAAATGACCCACCAACGGATTTCCATACTGAGAATCCGCCTTCCACTCGCGCTGATAATTTCTCTTTCTTCGTGGCATACTGTGTATGATATGTACCCGATGAACAAACGGCAACTCACTTAAGACACTCAAAACCCGTATGTTCTTCGTTGTTAGTTTAAAAAATCATGAAATGGCTCGGCTTATTTCTACTTCTGCTTTTCCTTCTTCGCGCCATACTTTGAACGGCTCCCTTTTCGATTATTGACTCCAGCGGCATCAAAAATGCCACGAACCACATGATAACGGACACCTGGCAAGTCTTTGACTCGACCGCCCCGAATCATCACAATAGAGTGTTCCTGAAGATTGTGTCCGATGCCCGGGATATAAGCAGTCACTTCCATGCCATTTGTCAGACGAACGCGAGCAATTTTTCGGAGAGCGGAGTTTGGTTTCTTCGGGGTCGTTGTCGTCACCTTCACACACACGCCACGCTTAAATGGACTCTGTGTCTTGGTAATGCGATTCTTCACGGTATTCACGACATATGTCATGGCCGGAGACTTAGATTTCCGGACACTCACCTTTCTTGGTCGCTTCAGAAGCTGATTGATCGTGGTCACAACGGTACACTGATAAAAATTATATCAAAACAAACAAAAAGAGAGTCACTCACTCAGTAGTGTCCATCCTACCGAAGAGCTGCAAGATTGTCAACATCCCGCTCTGCTACTCAGTCTGAAACCCGAGATACATTGCTCCCAGACCAAACTACATGGCAAAACGTATAAATACCGACAGGATCAGATGTATAAAGATGCTGATTGGCGCGGCTAAAAGAAATACCACCAAAAGAATCAAGAACATACCATAGTGTTCAAGCCACATCTTTGTTTCCTCCCGAATCGGAAACAGCGCATATAAGAGCTTTGAGCCATCCAGAGGAGGCACAGGCAAGAGATTGAAACACGCCAACACAACATTCCAAAAAATGAGGATCAGTAAAATACCAAACAGGACCTGAGACAAAGATCCGGATAATGCCTCAGCCAACATATCAAAACGCTCAAGAAATGCCCCGTTCCCATACACCGCTCCGTAGAGACGATCCACGATCTCCATCTTTGTCATCTGCGCCAAAGGTAAGAATCGCGCCAAGAGCGCTGCTGCTGTCGCCACGAGTAGATTCGATCCCGGCCCGGCTAAAGCGACCCAGAGCGGACCCCATTTCTGATCCTCGAGATTGTACGGGTTGTATGGTACCGGCTTCGCCCAACCGAAAGCCGAGCCCGTCGTCAAAATCAGAAGAATCGGCAAAAATACCGACCCAAACGGATCAATATGCTTGATCGGGTTCAGATTCAGGCGATCCGCATATTTGGCAGTGGCATCGCCCAGCCACAATGCTATCACTCCGTGTGATACCTCATGGATGATGACCGAATACAGCAAAACCAAGAAATAAAAACCAACTAAAACAGATTCCTGTAACATAATGCTGGAAAATACATCTAGCTCATAAGTAAAACTTGCCATTCCTCTCAACCCATGATACTCTCAGATTCGTTACCAAGCAACTGATTTTATGTCTTATGAGTCGAATATGTGATCTGACCGGCCGGGGTACTAAAACCGGCAATAAACGCAGCCACTCGAATATCAAGACCCGACGTACATTTGGAATCAATCTCCAAACAAAACGGGTTCAAGGACTCAAACTCCAACTCTCCACCAAAGCTATCCGTACCCTCACCAAACAAGGAAAAAGTATCTAAGAGGGAAATCAGCTTCTTTTTTATCACTCTCTCTTGTACAATATACAGCGCAATAATATAAAAAAACCGCCCAAAGCGGTTTTTTTATATACGATTATGTCGGGGTACCCGGAATCGGACCGGAACTACAACCACCCCATGGTCGCGTACTACCACTATACTATACCCCGTTCTTATCACCTGCATTGTCCAGTTTCCAGTGTAGCAAATGTTTTTTTCTTTGGACACGGCGCATCACCAAAAATGAAAAAGGAGCCTACTCCTAAAAAATAGGCTGGTGGGCTCCTTATGTGACATTCGAACAAATATCCGTTATCGCGTTCTTTTCCGTGGCTCAGGATCGATTTTCTTGAGAATCATCTGACTTGCTGGAATCTGACATGCTCCAGATCTCAGTGCGTTTACGCATTCCGGACCACAATATACACACGGACAAGGAACGTCACTCGCGCAACCCGTCTGGGGTACTACTCTCGCCAGATCTTGCTCGAAGAGAAAGTCGTGCATCAGTGTTTCTCCTTCAATTATTAAAGAACTGTTTTCCAAAAAATGAAAGGGTGGTCACCTTGACCATCCTGACTGCGTATCGTATTACCAACCATCCATCAAGCACCTACTCAAGGATCCCGTCCAAGTTCACATCATAGAGTATCTGTTCGGCAACTAAGCGATAACTGATAATTTCTGATGGCGAAAACCAAATATTAATTTCACGTTCGGCATCATCAACATTGTCCGAACAGTGCACGAGATTACGAACCGCCCGCTCATCCAAACTCGAAAGGGCATAAGAATCAATGGTAAGGTCACCGCGTATTGTTCCAACATCCGAGAGCGTCGGTTCTGTGCTCCCTACCAGCTTCTTCACGATAGCGATGGATTGATTGCCCTCGACTACAAAGACCAGGACCGGTCCGGACGTGAAATAGCGTACGATAGTATCAATAATGGCTTTGCCATAATCAATCGGTTCTTTCTCAATCGGCAAACCATGCGAAGTACGTTCAGCCACAATACGCTCACCCTTAGAAATGAACCATTCATCTGTCTTCAGGTAATGCTCCCAAGACTGCGCCTCAGTTGGTACCAAAAACTTAAACGCGACCATCTTTAACCCAGTACGCTCAATACGTTGGATGATCTCGCCCATCACGCTACGCTGCACACCATCTGGTTTAATAATCACCAATGAGCGCTCCCTCTTCAAATACTGTCCCATACAAGTTGTTCTTAAAAACTGTTTCTGTGCTAAAAAAATACCACGGTACTCAAGAAAACGCAAGTTACACAATGACACCTCTGAATTATTTTTCTTGACGGCAACTATTGCCATGACACACGTACACGATATCCCCGAGCTGATCCGTACGGTATGTCCTCACGCCTAACCGTCTCTGCAAACGAGCGAGTGTCTCCTGGGCTGGATGTCCATAGCGATTTTTCCCTACCGAAATAATCACTTCTTCCGGCTGAACCCGATCCAACCAATCCTCGCTCGTCGAATACTTCGATCCATGATGAGCGACCTTCAACACGCTGGTCTGAACTATATCGGGAAGCACGACTTCTTCGTTTGGCAAATCACCCGTAAACAAAAAACTTGAAGTGCCATACGAAAGCCGAGCAACTATACTACTCTCATTTGTCTCGCCACGCACCCGGGCAGTACCGCTCTCCGGAAATAGTACTACGAGTTCGCCTCCTTGAGGAAAAATGATCCGCGACCCGGTCCCCATAACAGCTTGTTTGGTTGCTTCTGTGTTCGCAAGCGCTTGCTTGAGATCCTGAAACACACTACTCGTACTTTCCGCACCATTCGAGAAATACGCTGCAACCCGATATCGGCGTAGTGCATCTGCCACGCCCCCAATGTGATCCGCATCAGGATGCGTCGTAATGACAACCTCGATCTGTCGATCCCAGAACGGCATAAAACGCCCTAATTTTCCGAGCAACACCTTGCCGTCGCGCCCCCCATCGATAAGCACCTGCACTCCACCCTGAGAGATCAATGTAGCGTCACCCTGCCCAACGTCAAAAAACACCACCCGGAGTGGCTCAAAGGTATGCCAGGTCACCCAAAGAAATAAACCGGCGCCGAACGAAAGACCAAGCGAGACGGTAACAAACAGGGTGCGGATACGCATAGTGTGATGAATATTTCTCAAGATGCACATTATCAACCAAATTATGTATGTGCAAGCACTGATTTACGTTTATACCAATAGAGGAAAAAAGCCAAACACCCAGCATACCACCATCCTACCATTCCTCCGCTCACACCAAGAAAAGTAGCATCCGCTCCGGGAAAACGTGCTATATGTTCCACCAGTACCATGATACTGTGCAGTACACCATAAGTTACCCACCCAGACAGAGCACCAACCCCAGGGATCCACCCCAACAACATCACAAGAAATGAACCAAAAAAAGCAAGAGGGACTATCGGTAAAACCAATACATTCGCAAGAATTGCATATGGCGAAAGAGTACCAAAGTAGAGCACAGAAATCGGCGTCACAAATAACAATACAGACACCGTAATAAGAACACTCTCTCCGCCATATCTCACCATGCGCCAATGCTTCCGCAGATGACTCCTCCATGGTTCAGAAACCAGAATAGCGAATGTGGCCAAAAATGATAACTGAAATCCGATATCGTACCGGAAAAGTAACGGGTTCCATGCCAGCATAAGCGCGGCGGCAAAACATAATACAGGAATCGCCTGTACCGGTCTGACTACCAAGAGTGCCAGGAACCCAATAGCAGCCATAAGCGCAGCTCGCACAGCAGATGCAGGCGCACCCACCAACAACACAAAACACACCACACCAAGAAGTGCCAGCCACACCGCCTGTTTGCGATATACTCCCAGGCCAATCCCGAGGAGCAGAAATCCTCCAGCGAGAACCGAGATATTATACCCAGAAACCGCCACAATATGAGACAGACCGACCGTGCGAAAATCCCGTATGAACGATTCGGGAAGTTCATGACTCCCTCCAAGTATCAGCCCTCTCGCCAATCCGGCTTCCGGCTCGGCCATGCGACTGTTCAACGCATCAGACACCCACGCTCTCATACGATGCAGCCCGACACGCAAACGATTTTCTCTACCGAGGACCGGTTCCATATGACACGATTCCGCCACAAAACCGATACCTTCCTTCGCAAGATACATAGGATAATCAAAGCCCGGATCAAAACGCGTAGGACGTATAAGATCGCATGAGCTCAAATCAACGCGCATACCATCCATCCACACCTGGTAACGATCCGCTGCGACCTGGATCAATTCCTGAGGACACGTTTGCTCACCACAATCATCAAGCGCAACCACGACACGTGCATGAAACACTCCCAACGACTCCTCTCCCTTCACAGTCCCTGTTCCAGATACCTGTATATGTTCCGGCAATATACGATAGCGTTCGCTCGTGCGGGCTGCATGCCACACACCAGCCACCAAAAAAAGTAGCATGCAACTCAAAAAAAATGCCTTTCGATTACGAAAAGCCACCCACAGCGCTACCGCGCCACTCACGATCAAACACGTTCCTATGCGTGCGGCATCGTACCCAAGCACAGATCCATACGCAATACCAATCACAAAGGCCACCGAAATCCCGAGTAAAATAAAACGTTGCATACCGCTAACAGTACGGTTGAGCCATCGGTTATCAACTTACAACACAGACCAATAATACAGAATATCGGCTTCCTATTAGAACGTTAAGAAGCACGGTATTCCTAAGGAACATGACTGGTACTTTCGTGACTTTTTCAGTGCGCTATCACGATACCCAACAATATATCCCGCAGAAACTCTCCGCCTTCCCAAGGCACCAAAAATATCACCTCACCACAAAACAGACCTCAAAAAACGGGGTGTATATCTACTCTCCGAGAATCAAGAAACAACCTCTCGAGAACAAACTGAAAGGTACCTATTTCTTCATCTTCCTCCGTATAAAAGCGGGGATTTCCAGATCATCCTCCTCAGCAATCTCTTTGGTCTCATGTCTTTGCATGGTTGGTTTTGGCTGTATCTTCTCTTCGATGATCATCGGGGGCTGCTCAAGATGACGAGACGTGAAAGTAAGTTCGGGTTCAAGACTATCGACGTCTGTTATTTCCTCATCCGACCCCTGCATCTCCATGTTTCGTGTCGGTGTGGAATGCTGAGTCATTGATCGAGTACGCGCCGCCTGACGCGCGATACTCACCAAACCGATGGGCTCCTCCTGAGCCAAGCCATCATTAAAACCAGTCGCCACCACCGTCACCTGTATCTCACCTTTGCGCACCTGTTCATCCACTACGGTACCAAAAATAACCTTGGCATTCGGGTCAATATTTTCCGTAATAACATTGGCTGCTTCATTGACCTCAAGCATAGTCAAGTCACTCGAACCAGAAATATTGAAAAGTACACCTTTAGCCCCATCAATGGACAACTCAAGTAACGGACTATTAATCGCCGCTTTCGCTGCCTCAACGGCTCGATTTTCACCCGACGCGATACCGATACCCATAAGAGCGCTCCCGCTATCCTGCATAATCGCGCGGACATCCGCGAAGTCCACGTTCACTTCACCCTTCTTCGTAATGAGATCTGAGATACCCTGCACCCCCTGACGCAAGACATCATCAACAATACGGAAGGCGTTGATCAATGTCATCTTCCGATCAATAATCGACAATAACTTATCGTTCGGAATTGTAATAATCGTGTCTACTCGTTCACGCAAATTTTGAAGCGCCTCGTCTGCGATAGAACGACGCTGTGAGCCCTCAAAAGAAAAAGGTCGCGTCACCACCCCCACCGTGAGTGCACCGAGTTCTTTGGCAGTTTCTGCGACAATCGGAGCTGCGCCAGAACCAGTGCCACCACCCAAACCACAAGTCACAAAAACCATGTCTGCTCCTTTCAAAACCTCCTGTATCTCGTCTCGGTTCTCCTCAGCCGCTTGCCGCCCAATCTCCGGATTCATTCCTGCGCCCAGTCCTTTAGTGAGATTTTTTCCAATATGGATTTTTTCCTGTGCTTTGGAATGATGAAGGGCCTGGGCATCCGTATTGATCGCAACAAATTCCACTCCGCGAATTTTTGCGTCAATCATCCGTGTAATCGCATTCCCACCGGAACCGCCCACACCAACCACTTTAATCTTTGCGAAAGTTTCCAAATCAGGCTTAATCTCTGCCATACTCGCTTAATTCAAGAAAAAAAGTATTATTCCGCATCAATTTATTTTATTTTTCGAAAAAAAACGCTCCAACGTGAAACACATTGTATTGAAACCTTACTCTATCACACAAGAGAAAAAAGCATCAAACAGTGCTTTCCCGTCAAGGAACGCTTTTATATTTTCGTTTGTTTTGATTTTTGACTACGGGAGAAGGGAGTAAAATCAAGGAAGAAAACGACGTGCGAATTTTTGAATATTCTCCCATGTCTGATGCATCCACTCAAAAACCCACACACCACTCATCCATCCTTGGAGTTTCCCCCGTCCTTCCAGTATACTCCCTTCCGCCAAAAGCACCAGCCCGATCACTGTTGCAAATTGTGGCGCATCAACCTGATCGAGTATTCCACCCAAAGGCTTCGGGTATCCGATCTGCGCTGGAAGTCGCAACAGTCGTTTCGCTAAATCCGCTGTTCCTGGCAACAATGCGCCACCTCCTGTCAACACAACTCCTCCGGGCAGTAATCCGTCTCTCCCGATGGTTTTCAATTCCATATTTACAAAAGAGAAGATTTCTTCCATCCGCGCCTCAATGATTTCAGCAACATGGTATCGGGAAACCGCGTCTTCTTCGTGTGTATCAAAAAGGCTCAAATCAATTTCCTCGCGCTTCCCAACTTCATCCGGATTGGCTGTACCATACTGCAACTTGACCGCCTCGGCCACATCGATCGATGTTCGTAAACCAATCGCTAAATCATTAGTAATGTGTCCACTCCCAACCGGCAGCACAGCTAAGTGCAGCAGATTTCCGTCCTCATACACCGTAATTGATGTCGTGCTTCCGCCGATATTGACGAGTACGACTCCCAGCTCTTTCTGTTTCTGATGCAGTACGGCTTCCGCCGCCGCAAGGGGTTCTACCACCAGCGACTCCGCATGTGTACCAGCCTGTTCCAAAGCTCGGCCGATATTCTTCAGCTGAGCCGTGCTCCCCGTCACCACCAAAGCAGTCGCTTCTAACCGAACACCGCGCATGCCAACTGGATCCTTGATATCTTTTTGATCGTCAAGACGATAACTCTTTGGGAGGGCATGGATAATTTCTCGATTCAACGGCAAGGATAACCGCGCCTCAACTTCACCAAGACAACGCGTGACATCATCTTCACCGACTTCACCATCCGCCCGACTCACCGCTACCACTCCTCTCGCTTCCTGACATACAATATCTGCCCCCGAAAGAGCAGCAAAAACCCGCTCGGAAACATGTCCCGACATACGCTCTGCGTGTTCAAGAGCAACGTGACATGCCCGAGCAACTGCTTGGGTATCTACAATAGTACCCCGACGCACCCCCATTGACGGAGTCTCCCCAACGCCAATAACACGCAACAATGTATCTTCGAAAGCTTCTTCAGCAACAACGACCCGAATATTCGCGGATCCAATATCTAAACCTACAAAAAGACGGCCTTTCGACATAAGACTCACTTGCTAGCTATTTGTATTTGAAAGAATTCTTGCTCGATCTCACCTATGAACAAAATCAAAACAGCCTATTGCACCAAATCAGCAGTACCAAAAATTATACCCCACAAAAAAAGGTTGCGCAATTCTCAGTCAAAGTAGATAGGGCAAAAAAATACACATACCAATCACCACCGAGATAATGGACGCAAACAATACAGCTCCTGCTGCTATATCCTTCACAACACGAACATATGGATGTACATTCGGTTTAATGATATCAAGAATACGCTCGATAGCCGTATTAATCATCTCAATCGTCAGCACCAACCCAATCACCAACAAAAGCAACACCCATTCAATTGACGAAAGTGGGAGACACGCAGCAAGAATCAAAGCCGCGATTGCCGCACCACATTCAATCTGAAAGTTTTTCTCATTCCGGAAAATAAACGCTATGCCACGAGCGGCATGACGAGAACTCCGCAACCAAGTATGCATCCACATATGTGTCGATATTTCCTGAATAACGTACTCCTACCTTCATCATACCACCTTTTCTCTGGCGGCACACCGTTATCTCACCGAGGGTTATGACAAGTATGTTTTGACAATCCGTTGAAGTACTTCACCGGATATACAACCCGCTCCTTTCTTCATCGTCATACCGATTACTTTGCCCTGCTCTTTGAGCGAGGTCGCTCCGCACTCAGCAATTACTTCGGCAACTAATTTTCGTACTTCTTCTTCGGGCATCTCTGCCGGAAGAAATTCATTCAGAATCTTCAACTCTCGCTCTTCACACTGGGCAAGATCCTCACGGCCACCGTTCCGATACTGTACGATACTCTCTTTCCTCTGCTTTGCCAGACGTCGAACCACCACCAATGCTTCATCGTCTGAAAGATCGACAGTGGATTTTCGAACCTCGATAGCCGTATTCTTCAATGCGCTCTGCAAAAAACGAATGGTGTCCCGTCGTTCCGTATCGCCACTTTTCATGGCCTCCTTTAACTGATTTTGCAGAAGAATTATCAATCCCATACTCTCTTCCTTTAATTTTTACATCAATTGTTTCGACAAATAAAAAATAGAAAAACCCGAAGCTTGCTGGACGAATGACCATACTCCGGGCCTGTTCTATTCCTTCCGTGCCAATACTAAGCATTAAGACGTTTCTTAATCTCCTTCAGTGCATCCTCATCAAAACGACCCATTTTTTTCAAACGGTTAATTTCTTTGCGAATTTTCACTTTATAGAGTGCTTCGTCACGTCTGGCATCCTTACTCTTCTCCCCCTGACGAAAACGCAACTTACGTACTCGTCGCAGGACGCCACTTTGTTGAACACGGCGAGAAAAACGCCGGATCAGTCCTTCCGCGGTTTCTCGCTCCTTTCGTTTCACTTGTATCATAACTCCCAGCCTCCTTTCATATTGGTGTCTCTCGATCGATCCGGAGAACACAAGCCACTACTGAACATGTCTTCAATCGCCGCTTCTATTTTCCATCTCACACCATTGCACTTATTGCTTATCCGAAACCACCGGATGAATATTTTCCGACAAACGCGCACCTCCGAGTACATGCAGGTGAAGATGCGGAATCTCCTGACCCCCATCCTGCCCAACTCGAATCAGAAGCTTATACCCTTTTTCGGAAATATTCAAGTCACGTGCCACATTGCGCGCTACCCAAAACAAGTGCCCCACGATTTCCGCATCCGCATCCTCCATAGTAGCAATACTCTCAATGGGTTTTTTGGGAATCACTAAAACGTGTACCGGTGCCAAAGGACGAATATCCGGAAACGCAATCGCTATATCATCTTCAAAAAGAATATCAACTGGAATCTCTCTTCGGATAATTTGAGAAAAAATAGTTTCCATACGTATATTGCCTCTTGATCGCAATGCGCCCCCCACTCGCTCTATTTAAGATATCAATACCTGATTCGTTTTGAGGATTTTCTTCACCGCATCAACCAATCGCTCACGCGTGACTGTCTCCTGTGTTCCGGAAATCATATCCTTCACGATAGCGGTTTCATCAAGCGCTTCTTTGTGTCCGATGATCACCGTCACTTCGGCGCCAATACGACTCGCAACGCGCATCTGTGATTTCAAGCTCCCCCGTCCAAAACTCTCTGCCAACAACACACCATTTTTCTCAAGATCAGCAAAAACGCGCAGACTCTTTTTCTTTGCCAAATCACCAAGCTGTGCCAAAAACACCTTAGGCTTAGGAGCTTCATACGGTTTCACTTGCATCCGTTTCATTTCCAACACGACACGATCAATACCGATTCCAAAACCAATAGCGGGTGTCGGTTCACCACCCAGTATCTGTATCAACCGGTCATAACGCCCACCACCGCCAAGCGAGTATTTTTTTCCATCCTTGTCAGCCGACCAAATCTCAAACACTGTTCGAGTATAATATTCCAGCCCACGCACCAAACGTGTGTTAATCACATACGGAAGCTCAAGTTCATCAAGATACCCAAGTAAGTGCGTGAAATGATTCCGTGATTCCTGGTCAAGATAATCGAGTGACTGTGGCGCGTGCATCGTCAATTGAATGCATTTGTCTTCCTTGCAGTCGAGAATGCGCATCGGATTGGTTTCAAATCGCTCCCGACAATTCTGACACAATCGATGCTTTTGTGACTCAAGATAACGCAGGAGCGCTTTCTCATAATCCTTACGCGACTCCGGTGTCCCAATACTGTTCACCTGAAATTCAATGTGCTTGAGACCAAGCTCACGCATCACCCGATACGCAAGCTGTAAAGCCTGTGCATCTAAAATCGGGTCCTCCTCTCCGAACATGTCAAAATTCGCCTGGGTATGCTCACGATACCGCCCCTCCTGTGGCCGGTCATACCGAAATAGCGATCCAAAACTAAATAACTTTACTGGCTTGGGCAGAACACTCATACCGTGCTGGATATAGGCTCGACACAATCCGGCAGTCATCTCTGGTCGCAAAGCTACTTTATCGCCACCGCGCGTATTAAAAACATACATTTCCTTATCTACAACATCAGTCCCTGTTCCAATCGCGCGAAGATACAGATGTGAGAACTCAACCAGAGGCAAATCAATACGCTGAAAACCATACTCTTGCTGCGCGTGCGTTAAGACTCGACGTACTCGCTCCCAATATGGTTGTTCATCCGGCAAAATATCGCGCATCCCACGTAGTGCCTGTAGAAGAAGTTCGGACTCACTCACGACCGACGAATCTGTTTTTTTGGATGCTTTCGGAGTTGCCGATACTTTCGTCATAATCTTTACTCTTAATTTACATCGAGTTAGGAATACTCACCGAACAAACCGCAATGACCATACAGCACTAAAACAGTTTCAGATCATTGACCGGCCAGGCCCGAAGCAGTACACGTCCTGTAATCCGCTCACGCTTGACCGGTCCAAAAGCCCGAGAATCATGACTGTGCATTCGATTATCTCCCATGAGAAAATATTCATCCGCCCCCAGGGTCACTTTCGGCATGTCTTGCAAGCTGGCCAATGCATCAAGTGATAAATATCTACTCTCATCCAACAACATCCCGTCCGGGTGAGCATCATTGTAAACAATCACTCGTCCACGCTTCATCTCAATCGACTCTCCGGGTAACCCGATAACACGCTTAATATAAAATGTTTCCGGACTCTTAGAAAATTCGAAGACGGATACATCCTCCCGGTGCAAATCCTTAAATGGCTTCACCGTGAAACCAAACGGGATCCCGACGATCGTCCGCGTCGTTTTATACCCAAATTCGCTAATGACCAAATACTGGCCATCTTCGAAATTCGGCTCCATACTCGACCCAGAAACAAAGAATGGCTGGAAGAGAAAGGCTCTGACCGGTATAATGATCACGAGCGCCAATAGGATGATCCGGAACAACTCAGAGAAAAGCTGCACAGTGGTAAGAGTCTCGTCCGGTGTTTTTTCCTCTTGCTTACGGCCTGGAAATCTCTCAGGTTGTGTAGGGAGCAACTGATCAGGAACCAACATAAAATAATTTTCAAGTCAAAGAAAGAAAACATACTTATTTTAACAGATTTTCTCCCTCTTATCAAGTATCAATTTCCCCTCTATTAAAGCAACTCTCTCAATAATGGACAGTCTCCGACCCACAAAGCACTCCACTCAACCACCGCCTCAACCTCCCCAAGGCGTGTTCAGGCAACCCATAAACCTCGGATATGCTTCTCCATCGAGTCAGACTTCGACACTCCCATCCACTCCGACTCGGCGCTTCCTCAAGCTCAGCCCTCTCATCCTTGGTCTCTGTTTTATTCTCATCAGCATCGGTGTCGCCCTCTTTCTTTTTCTCAAAATCGTCCATGTCAGCCACCGACTCTCCTTCGAGAGTTCCTATACGAGTTCTTTTTTTACCGAAATCACTGACACAGCCCGAGGCCTCTTTTCTAAATCTGAGCAACTCAAACAGACTGCGACAGGTCGTATCAATATCCTGCTACTCGGACGAGCTGGTGAGCACTACCCCGGAAAGAATCTCACGGACACCATCATACTTGCCAGTATCGACATGAAGACGCACCGTGTCGCACTCCTTTCGTTTCCGCGCGATCTCTACGCGCCTATCGGACGCAGTGACACATACACAAAAATCAATGCTATTTACCAGATTGGTCTCGACACTCAGGACGGCGTAGCACTCCTACGAGACACCATCGAAACGCTCACAGGTGAACCAGTGCACTATTCTGTGATAGTTGATTTCGACGGATTCGAAAAAATCATTGACACGATTGGCGGTATTTCCGTCGATGTCCCGAGAGATATCCGAGACACGCGCTACCCCGGCAAAAATTACAGCTATGAAACCTTTGAGATCAAGAAGGGCTGGCGAAAACTCGATGGCGCTACCGCACTCAAATATGTCCGTGAACGCCACGACGATCCAGAAGGCGACTTTGGACGAGCAAGACGTCAGCAACAAGTCCTACAGGCCGTCCGAGACAAAGTCTTTTCCACAGGAACCCTGCTCAATATTTTCACGCTTTCACACCTACTGGATGTGCTCGGCGAAAGCATCAAAACCGATATCACTCCTTCAGAAATAGAGGGTTTCCTCTCACTCCTGCGCTTACTCGATACCAAAAACATCACCACTGCCATTGTCGATGCTTGGAAACCGGAAAGTATACTCCGTGTCTCGCACATTCCGACACCAAATGGCAATGCCTTTATCCTCATCCCACGTACCGGAAACTGGAAAGAAGTGACTGCATTAGCTCAACATATTTTTACTCTTGATGATCTCAAAAAAGAGCGTGCTCGGGTCGAAAATGAACATGCCTCTCTACACATCGTAGCAACGGAACACCAAAAGGTGCTCGCTGACACATTGCGTCACTTTCTCACGAAAGAACTCGGTTTCGAAACCACCTCGCTGCAGATTTCACATTTGGAGAGCGCGCCGAAACAGAGTACCCTACACAACATGACTGAAGGACAAAAACCATACAGCCATAATGCGCTCCTCTCGCGTTTCGACTTTGATCAAGATGCTCGCTCACTTCCAGAGTCATACTCGCTCACGCAATACCCCACTCCACAGCCCGACTTCATTCTGCGCATCGGAGAAGATATTGAAACCAGCGATCTCCTCGGAGAGACCGGGGCGACTCCCGAAGCAAACAATGACGAAGTAATAACTCCGCAGAAACGCACCAAAAAAAAGTAGCATACACACCATGAAACTCATTATCGGTCTCGGCAATCCAGGAAAACAATACGCCAATACCAGACACAATGCCGGTTTTCTGGCGCTTGATTTCCTGCGTGCTCATTTCGAATGGGAAACCTTCCATCACGAAACTCGTTTCCATGCTGAATGCGCCATTGGAATATTTCAGGGACAAAAATACATCCTAATCAAACCTACGACTTTCATGAACCACTCGGGAACGACTGTCCGCGCGCTCCTGAACTTCTATCACCTCACTCCGTCTGACATACTCGTCATTCACGATGATCTTGACATCGCACCAGGGACCATGAAGATAACCGCCTCCTCCCGCGCCGCCGGACACAACGGTGTCCAAAATATCATCGACATGCTCGGCACACAGGATTTTCGACGTATCCGTCTTGGCATTGGTCATCCAGAAAATATGTCAGTAACGACTAGCGCTACCCGTGCGTGTCAATCAACTCATGAGTACGTCCTGGCGACCTTTCCTGACTCCGAGCTCGCGCTCCTCCAAAAACTCTTCCAAAGACTACCAGAACTCATATCGCAATAAAAGACCGACATGGATATTCCATGTCGGTCTTTTCTCTGCCAAACAAATTCGGATTTCTGCCCAAAAGGCGTATGGAAAACGGAAACCGCTTTCCATACAATCAAGCCTCGGGAGATAGGAGGGTTTCTCCCTCAGACCCTCGGGCAGAAATCTGAATTTACTTCAATTTTTGAAACTACTTCTCAGAAATCTATTTATAGAGTCTTTTCTATTTTTTGTCAAGTATTGTATCAAAACACTACTCGTACCGCAAAGCTTCAATCGGATTCATACGCGCCGCCCGACTGGCCGGATAGTATCCGAAAATGACCCCGATAGCAGTCGAAACCGCGAAAGCGAACAGGACAGAATATAAAGAAATATTCGCTGCCAAACCCATCCGGGTCGAAATGAACGAGACCACCCAGCCAAGCAGTATGCCAAGTGTACCTCCCAAAAAAGTCAATACAATCGCCTCACAAAGAAATTGCTTCCGAATATCCCCTTTCTCGGCACCAATCGCCTTTCGGAGACCAATCTCGCGCGTACGCTCAGTCACTGTCGTCAGCATCATATTCATAATGCCAATGCCGCCAACCAAAAGCGAAATACCAGCCACTGCTCCGAGTAATGCCGTAAATGTACTGGTGACCGATGAAGCCATCGATACGATATCCGCCTGATTCATGACTGAAAAATCAGCCTGGGTCGCATCAGTGATCCGATGACTCGCGAGAAGCGCGGTCTTGACTGCCACCGATGTCGCATCCATATCGGCTCCATCCTTCACCTGAATATTCACGCTCGAAAGATATTCATTCCCCGTAAAGAACTGCTGAATTGTCGAGATCGGGATATACACTACATCATCCGAACTTCCAAAACCGGTTCCACCACGAGGAACAGCTACACCAATAATAACGAAATCGACACTCTCGATACGGATTTTCTTCCCAATCGGACTCGTATCGGTTGTCCCAAACAAAGCAGCTGACACATCCGGACCGATGACCGCTACCTTAGCCAACGCCCGAACATGATCCGCGTGGAGAAATATCCCATCAGCGATATTCACATTACGGACCTGGGCATATTCCGGCGTGACACCAGTCACACTGGTATTCGTATTCTTTCCGCCGGCTGTCACCTGCTTCCCACGCACGGAAACCTCAGGAGCCAGATCCTCGGCATCAGAAATGCGCTCCTTCAGAAAAGACACATCCTGCATCGTAAGCGATTGCGCTGACCCCTGAGACCCCACAACGGGCGAACCATGCTCACGTTCGGCTCCAGGACGCACCATCAGTAGATTTGATCCGATCGACTGAATACTCGCCTGTATCGAATCCTGCGCGCCGCGCCCGATCGCTACCATAATGATGACCGACGCGATACCGATCACGATACCGAGCACAGTCAAACCCGACCGTAACTTGTTTACCGTAAGAGCCGCGTAAATTTCCGAAGACAAATCGCCTGACAACATAACAAGGCAGATGAAAAGAGATTATTTTCTATTCCGGTGATTCTCCGTGTCACTCACCAGCAAACCGTCCCGTATCACAAGAGTCCGATCTGCATGCAAAGCCACGTCCGCTTCATGCGTTATCAGAACAATGGTATGCCCGTGTTCCCGATTCAGCCGCTCGAAAGTCTCAAGTACGAGCTCACCTGTTTTCGTATCTAAGTTACCCGTCGGTTCGTCGGCCAATATAAGTGAGGGGACATTCACCAGGGCACGAGCAATGGCGACCCTCTGCATCTGCCCGCCAGAAAGCTGATTAGATTGATATGTCCAATGTTTCCGATCCAAACCGACAGCCAAAAGCGACTCTTCTACCCGTCGGGTACGCTCACTGGTAGGCACTTCCTGATACACCAACGGGAGCATCACGTTGCGCATCACGCTCGTTCTCGGGAGCAGATTGAAGGCCTGAAAAACGAATCCGATCTTTTCTCGCCGTAGACGAGCCAGTTCGTCATCTGAACGCTTCAACATATCCTGACCATCGAGCAGATATTCCCCGGACGAAGGACTATCAAGCGCGCCAAGTATATGCATGAGCGTGGACTTTCCCGAACCGCTCGGCCCCATAATTGAGACGAACTCCCCGTCCGCGATTGCAAACGAAACTCCCCTGAGAACTTCAGTATCACCGCTCTCATTCCGATACGTCTTACGGATATTTCGACATTCGATCATAGTGTGTCTCTCTCACCTTATCGGTTGTTCCTGCCAGCTCCCCGAAACAATGAACCTAAGATACTTCCACTGGATGCGGTCTTGGATGCGCTTGATGTAACGGAAGGTAGGACCACTAGATCATGTTCACTCACCCCACTCACGATTTCGGTCAACACGTCATTCGTCAAACCAATCTGTATGATTTGTTCCTCAACGGGACGCGCTCCCGAAGCGTCTTGTTTCCCGGCATATTTTTTCACCGTCACCTGGCCATCCGCACTGGTATTCAAGGCACTATTCGGAAGCAAAAGCACACCCTGTTTTTCCGCCACTACAATATCCGCGCTGACACTCATGCCTGGCTTGATCGCATCATGTTGCTCATCCAACTCGATATCGGCTTCATAAGAAACGACATTCTGCGTCACTTTACCGATTGTCGCGATACGCAAGACCTTCCCTGACACGCGCAAGTTCGGGAGTGCGTTGAAAGTCAATATCACTGATGTACCTTCTGATATCTGAGCCGCATCAACCTCATTCAAAGCTATCACGACCTTCCGCTCCGGCGTGATGACCGAAGCCAACACGGTATCGCGTGCGACCGAATCACCCGCTTCGATACTCAGACCGGTCACGATGCCATCAAACGGCGCTCGAATGGAATAATCTGCCAGCTTTTCCCGTGCTTGATTCAGATTGTTTTGACTTTGTTCGACATCCACTTTCTGTAACTGTCGGTTCCAGCGATCTGTCTTACTGTCATGCCTATACAGATGATTTGTCTGCTTCTGCTTGATTTCCGCGCTACGCAGATTCAATGTGGCATCTTCAATATCTCGAACCGCATCCTGCGTATCAAGCACGGCGATTACCTGTCCTCTCTGTACTGACTGATTATTCTTCACCAAAACCGAGGTAACATCAATACCATCCCCAGCGATGACCGGAGTCAAATCGACTTGAGAAACCGCCTCCACCTGACCGCTCCCAGAAACCGATACCCTGAAGTCACCCCGTTCGACCGAAACCGTCTTCTGGATAACCGTATCCTTCGAAGAAGACGAGACTCCGAAATACCAATACACCCCACTGATCAGTATCACTGCCGCACCAATCCACCTCCAATGCTTTCTTACCCACACGAATATATCACGCATATACTTCTTTCCAAAAATTTCTTGCGCATCACGATCTACCGCCCACGTTCTCCGCGACCAGCCATCGGCTGAGCAGTATCACGGTCAAAGACACGTATAAAATCAGCCACCACCACACCATCTTCCGCTGGTTTCCCGACAATCATCACAGTATCATTCTCCTGAATATCGCTCGCTGCAATTCGAACGCGCTGTTTCATAATCAGTGTCTGCTCAATAAGACGGACGGACGATTCTTGATCGTCACGACCCTTGACCGTCACAATATCGTTGGCTACGGCGATAACCGTACCAGAAGTTCCATGCGGATTCCGGAAACCGTCTCCATGAGACATGTCCATCATGCCTCCGGGCATTCGACCCTGCCTGCCTCCCAAGAAATGTCGTTCATAATTTTCTCCCCACGCGTATGAAAACCGAGCCTTACGCAAACCGACCGATACTCCAGCAGAGAAACTCACTAATGCCACCGATAAAACCCCGATGACAATAACGCTCGACCGAAAACCCTTCGACTGCATACATGTCTGAAGTGTCATAGACTTATAATGTGTTTACACGAATTATTACACTGGTAAAAATTTAGAGAACCGTTGATACTCTTTAAAAGCCGTAGCATACATACCGAGGGACAGCAGAAAAAAGAAGCATGGAACGAGCAAGAGCACAAACGGTACTGCTGGGAGCGTTTCAAGAAAAAGCCAGAATAATTCCCATCCGTATGCAGTCAATATCAAAGTATCCGAAATCACTAACCAGAACAGTCGGGCAAAGTCTGAACCGAGTATCGTTGAGCCCGCGTATAAGAACGCGATGAAGGTCACCATGCCCGAAATTACGATAGAGAGCCGAGCAAAGAGAATCGCCCGACGAACCTCGCGTTCCCGAATCCGTGCTATCTCGAAAAAAATTCGCCCCGAAAGACCGGATGGCAAGTCTGTTTCCGGTAGCGACTGAAAAAGTGATGAGAGAGATGGTTTCATATGTCTTGCCTTGATTACGATTTTCCGAGCAGTTCCGACGCAGACGAAACATCCGCCCCGAAAGCCTGACGAAGACTCAACAGCGCCCGTCCGTGCCGACTCTTGATGGTATTGTACGGTTCACCGAGTATTTCCGATATCTCGGAAAGCGAGAAATCTTCCTGATAGCGCAATCGAAGAATTTGTTGAAAACCTGCCGGGAGCCTCTCCAGTCTCTGCTCCAAAAACTTCGCTGCATCGGCCCGTGCCAATAATTCATCCGGCAGAGGAGAGTCATCCGCAATACGCTCCGACCACGCTCCCTCAACCTCCTCATCCTCTTCCTGTAAAAATGCCGAAAACGGAAAGTCACGCTTTTTTTTCAGAGCATCAAAAGCGGTATTTTTAGCGATAGCGAATACCCATGTTTTAAACCTTCTCCTCGTATCGAAACGATCGAGGTGCCTCCAAACCTTAATACAAGTTTCCTGCGTCACGTCTTCTGCCATGACGGCATCATGCGTGAGCGAAAGGACAAACGAATACACCGGCTGCAGATACGGCGAAACCAGCTCCTCAAAAGCCTTCTCATTACCCAACAGACTCGCCTCAATTACAGCTATTTCATTCCTCTTCATGTTTCCAATAAGTCACCCTATTTTCCTGCTTCACTTCACGAAAAGACCTGCAAAAATACTCGGGTACCCTTTTATACTACACCTCATATCCCGTTTGCGACCCAAAACACCATGCACTCGCGAGAGAGATGATATCCGGTATTCAGGGTACCTCACGTCACCTCCAACCTCAAGACCAGAGTGAGACGAGTCTTCACGGAATCGAGGGAAACATGCGTATTCCAGTGCCGATGTCACCAAACACATCTGATCTTTTCCTCATTGCCCGTCTCGAAAAGAATACACGAGATCTCATTCATACCGGCAGTTTGAGAAATAAAAAGGCTCTCCCAAAAAAGAAGAGCCTTCTGTATAATAAATCCTAAAGGAACTATCGACGCTCTCGCCATGTCCTGCAGCGCGGAAAACAGACAACATTTTCCGCGTACGCCTCAGGAGCATAATCCAAAACAAGCATTAAGCGAACCCGAGCCGCCGCAAAACTATAGTGCTGAATAACGTTTTCAGAAGGAAAATACACCGGAAGTACGTACTCGCGAGGGCCTCTCCCCATATCAACCGAAAACCAATCCTGCACCGTACCCGGACTCTGTTGTTCATCCCCGAGCCTCACTACGGCCGCCCCGACTAAAAACGGAACCTGTATACTCATTGCTCCTCCTCTATAAAGTACGCTATGCTCCAGAGTATACTTGAATACCGTAAAGAATCAAGGGTATTACCTTTTGCTTATGCTCATTCATGTCTTCGGTAATCCCGACCTCCCATTTGATGCCTTGCCAATCGTTCTGCTCCCACGCCTCCAGACGGCACTCCCAGGGCATACTTTTCGACTCACTGATCCAAACGAACTCGACCTCCCCCAAGACAACGAAGACTTTGTCGCGCTCGATACCGTGCTTGGTCTGAAAACCGTACGCGAAATCAGCCTCGACGAAATCACGGCCACCGCGATGCGCGCCACCACCCACGACTTCGATCTCTCGTCTTACCTTACTCTCCTGCACAAACTCCGACCACAAATCACTATCCGCATAATCGGCATCCCAATGAAAATCGATGCCGACACTGCGATGATCAATCTTATACGCATACTCGCGAAAGTATTGCGCCCGAACGAGCCATCCTCGCTTTAACCCAGCATACTTTTCAAGGAGATAATCAATTCATTGAGTGTAATCTGACTCTTAATAAAATAGTAATTGGCTCCTGCCTGATTCGCTCGCTCTCGATCTTCTTTTTGAGAGAGGTCCGTAAAAACAGCAATCGGGATATTGTCACCATCACCCTCTTTAGCTCGTACTGCTTCAATCAAATCAAACCCCGTCTTACCATCCGCATCTTGGAGGAGAATTTCTGTCATGAGAGCATCAGGTGAATGACTTTCGAAAGCCGCAAGAGCTTCAGCATAGTTTGTAGTAATGATTGACTCCCAACCCGCGTCTTTTTGAAATTTATTCTTTATCACTCGTACAAGCACCGGGTCGCCATCAGTGATCAAAAACAGGATGGTCTTCACAGTCTCAGGCATAGTTTATAAATGTATTTCAGTAAAAGGGGACTCTTCTTGACTCACGGTACCTCGGGTCATATCCAGGGTTCGTACCCAATCTGCAGTCACCCGAAACACTTGGTATTCTTTTCCTTGCATTCTCAGTATCGGTGGCCAGAATTGTGTATCGTTCGTGGTTATATCCGCAAAGCGATCCATGGCCCAGTCTCTTGTGGATGCATCATCAACCACGCTGGCCGTACCCTCTGCCTGCACGAGCATTTTTTGGCCATTTTGCCAAATGACCAAACCGACCCGTGGATTCTGAATCAGGTTTCGAACTTTACGAGCATCCATATGCGTCACGAAATAAAAATGAAAGTCCTCATCGAGTACATAAACCATCACCGACACCGATGGTCGCATGTCAGAAGCCGTAGTCGCCAAGGACATAAGGTAGTTCTCGCGCAAAAAGTGCTTTGTTGCCTGTTCAATTTCCTCGTAGGTAAGGGTCATAAGCGGTATTCATCTTCATTCGTAGTATATCTCACTATTCCTCACATCCCTGCCCTAAAACGATTTATCGCGTGACACTGATAGTCGCCCCTTGCTCAGCACTAGGTGCGCACACCGTCACGCGCCCATTGGCGCTCTTCGTCACATAATACCCCGTCCCGTCCGCCGAAGAAACAGTTGGGTCGATCGGCATACTCGTCAAATATTTTTGAGTGGCAGTCAACACACTCAAGTTCACACCAGTAGAACAGGTTCCCGTTGCTCCCGCCTTACAAGCCTCATTCGCAGCCAAAAGAGCACAAGCACCAGTAGGTATGGTTGGTAACGTACCGCTGTTGTCTATCGCATACTGATAAATAGCATTCAGAATCGAGTTCACATCTGCTCGTCGCTGCGCATTTCGCGTGTCTCCCAGTTGTTTACCTGGGTTAACGGCCAAAATCACAATCCCCGCTAAAATACCAATTGCCGCCACTACCAACAAAATTTCAATCAAAGTAAACCCTGATGTTTTTGTGCGTATCTGATACATACCTACTCTCTTTTATTGATAATTCTCACTCCCACTATATCATGTTTCTCATCATACATACAATCATACATACACACGTTATGGCACTTCCTGCCAAGAAGAAATCAGGATGGCGGGCGTAATTGCGCTGACGAGTATACTTACTTTTCTGACCAATGTACCCACTGTACCAGTCGTGGTGACAGTACGATTTTGCCCCCCTTGATTGGTCACGCTGTAAGTACAACTGCCACTTCCCAGCGAAAGATTTCCACTCCCAGTGAAGGAAGTCGCTTCACGAATACGCTCCAGTGCTTCTTCGGCGCAAGCATTTGCCAAGCCTTTCGCTTGATTGGATTGCTCTACCGCAAAACTCGTGCGAGATGACCCCAAGCCAAGCAACAAAAGAGACACTGTCAAGGATACGCCGACTGCACCGACCACTAACACACCCAGGAGAGTAACGTATCCCTTCACCCGCTTCGGTGTTCGTTTGCATTGGCGTGGAGACATATGTGTCAGTATTATGGTTGTCGTAAGCTCGCAGATCCCGTGAAAATTTTCGTAAACGAATACTCGTTTCTTCCAGAAGGATTCACGGCCGTAAGTGTGAACTGGATACGCAGACTCCCCGGCGTGCCAGCTTGAGCCAAGTTCTGAAAACTGAGGGAGGAAACGGTGACGCGACTATTATTCAGTGCCACGGCGGTTGCCGAACCCTCCTTTATTTGTATCGACCCAAGAGCCGAACTAAATACTGTAGGATTATTGCCAACCATCGGTGTATTGAGTGAAAGCGTGGTGGCACTGATGCCCAGCGTGGGACTATTCAACGTCTCGGCATTCCGAATGGCCTGTGTCATAACCTGCATAACCGCAAGCCCCTGTTCCTCCACTTCAGCCAGAGTTTGATTTTTCACACGCGCCTGCAAAAGGGTGGCCAACAAAAGAGAAGACAGCAAGAGAATAACCCCCGCCAAACCAACAGATAAGAGAAGCTCGACTAAAGTGAATCCTGACACAGGAGAAGAGGTACGCATACGCTATTGGGGAGCAAAAATAATAAACTCCTCACTATTCGAAGCACTGGACCCAAAGGCGCGATCAAGCGTAGCGTCATATGCGATACCAAGTAAATCGCTGTTCGTCGCCACATCCACTGAGCCAAGAAGTACCGGTGCCGATGGTGTGGCGATATTGATTACCTGAAGCTCCTTCGTATCATTTCCAGTGGCCAAAAAAGCATATGTCCCCGTATTCCCGAAATCGGATGCAATATCATTCACCACCCCCGAGAGACTGAGCGAACCAAGGAGTACTGGACTGCCAGGAAGAGTCACATCCACACTCTGCAGTGTATTGGCCTGTCCGAGGAGCACTATTGTACCCGTCAGGGCAATGGTTATCGCATCCGTATTCCCGGAGAGATTCAGTGAGCCAGCCAGAGTCGGCGAAGCTGGATTTGTGATATTCAGCACTTGCAGTTCTTGATTATTATCGCTCGAAGCCACATAAGCAAAATTGCCCGCAACGACTATCTCGTTGCCCTGATTACCCAAATCGCGGGAACCAACCAAATTCGGAGCACTCGGAATGGCAGCATTGATAATCAAAAGTTCGTTATCAGCACTGCTGGCACGCACAAGATACACAGTGCTTCCACTCGCAAACACGCCCAGAGCATCCGCATTTCCCGGAGCATTATAGGTACCTGCCAAGGTAGGCGAAGCTGGCGTCGCGATATTTACAATCTGCAATTCTTGACCATTATCAGAACTCGAAACATAAGCAAAGTTTCCTGAAACCACGATGTTGGTCGGCGTTCCGGCTAATACCAAAGAACCAACGACCACCGGATTCGCCAGGTTACTAAAATCAATCACCAAAAAATCTGGATTCCCGTTAGCAAAGGTCAAATAAGCATAGTTACCCTGTATCTGAATCTTATTCAGGTTATCGTTCCCAGTGACATCGAGAGAAGCTCCTTTGAGGGGGCTTGCCCAATTCCCGATTCCGAGCGCGATCCAATTCGTCAAACGAGTGACCAAAGAAACCGTGCCCGTCCGTTGTACATTCTGCTGCCACGTCACGTTTGCGGTAATGTTTTTCCGCTTACTATCTACTGAAACAATGTTGATATTACGCGTAAATATGTCGGTCGTGTCCTGCGCGCCTGATACCGCCCACTGATTTCCGGTTGTCACCAAACCATACGTGCCGTCCGTCAAGTTCACAAAAGCTGGATCACGAATATTACGCATAGCCTCCAGTGCTTCCTCGGCTAAGAGCACCGCACGCGCTCGATTACCCGCAAGTGCCGTCGCTTCTTGACCATACAGATACGATCCCACTAACGCGGTCACCAACAAACCAAAAACAGCACTCGCCAGAATAATTTCCGTCAGCGAGAAAGCGGCTAATTTAGTAACTGACGGTTCCTTTGGCATTGAGAGTAAGTGTTCTGATTTCATTTAAAGAAGAAGTAAGTATAATTGTCCCCGTACTCTGTGGCATACCAGTAAATTTTTCTGAAATAATTTCCGCGATACCCGAAGGAACAATACTCGTCGGCACTGAAAATACCTCATCAAAAGTCGTATCACGGGTTGCATAACTGGAACCTCGAAACACCGTGATACTCCCCGTCTGTATCAAAACACCCCAACTCGTATCTCCATCCATGCCCTGTGAGAGTACTTGCGACCGGCGAATACTCTGCGCCACAGTGGTGGCAGTGATATCCAAATCATTGCGCACCTGTACCGACTGATACACCGGAATACCCACACCCGCTATAATCGCGATGATCGTGATCGCAAGCAGTACCTCTATCAAAGTAAATCCAGCTCGCTTTATGTGCGGTACTCTTGAGTACACCATAGATCATTCTGTCCTCTCGACATATTGTGAAGCTACCCAGCCCGATATTCCCTCCGCTACCAAAATCAGATACCACCCTGCCTTCACATCGGTAAATACGAAAATTTCATCTGGTTTGACTTGTGCCACCACCTGACTTCGAGTCGATGCATGCTCACGTACATTTAAGTATCCCGTGCTGGTAGTTAAAATTCGAATATGTTCCGGTGTCTCCACGACGACCGGCTCTGTGACTTCAGGAACAACCGCGGTATCCTCGACTGGCATCAGCACTATCGGTTCCTCGGAAACCTCCTGAATCACTGGCGGAGGCGGAGGCGCCTGTCCACCATTCAGACCACCCACCAGGCTATAAATCGGCAAGATCACCGCAAAGGCCACCGCTACCACCCCCAGCCACACGAGTACCAAAAGCAATGGTTCTAAAATAATGGTAAGGTTTTTCGTCGTTGTTTCGGCTTTACTTTCATAACTTTCACCAAGACGAATGAGGGCATCCGGCAAATTTCCCGACTGCTCACCTGCCACGAGTACTCTCACCAGAGGTAACGGGAAGATATGTTTCGTTTTTGGAAAAGTCGCAAAACTTTTTTGAAAAGAATTTCCATCCTCTACCGAATCACGTAAATGTTCATATAAACGCCGATACACTACCATCTGCGTGGCACTCGCAAGTGAAGCCAGTGCGTGCGTTACTGGCAGTCCCGCTTGGAGTAAGGTTCCCAAGAGATACCCGAAACGTGCAATTTCTCCCTCTCGTATAAGTCGTCCGACTCCGGGAATATACAAGAGAATGCTCTGTCCAATACTCCTGGTTTTGGAAAAGAAAAAAATAACATAACAAAGAATTCCCGCTAAAAGAACAGTAAGGGGTATCACAATGGCACCATACCGCTCCAAAAATACTCCACTTCCAATCAACATTCGAGTAATGAATGGCAACTCGATTTTTAACTGAGAAAATACCAGAGCCAGTTTTGGTAAAATAAACCACGCAATTCCTACCCCGACCACCAATGTCACCACGAGCACAAAAACGGGATACAAAAGGGCTGATTGTACTTTACCGGAAAGTGCACGTCTCTTGTGTTCTTCTGTTGCGACGACTTTCAAATTTTCTCCCAGACGACCACTCTCTTCACCTAATCGAATCAGCGCCACGGCATGCTCAGGAAATAAACCGCTTGCATCCAGCGCGCGCCAAACCGAGTGACCATTTTCAATATCCTCCATTATGCCCGCAAGTATGATTTTCATGTGTTTTGAGCGGACTTCCTGCGCGATACTTTCCAGAGCAGCGACAATCGGCATTCCTGCCGACATGAGCATACTCAGGTTTTCCATCAGATAATCGATATCCTGACTCAACCCAAAACGAACGAAAAAAGAACTCCTCTTCTGCACGGCTCCTCGTGTGTTCTTTTGAGTTTCCATCTCTTCACGTCTGCGTATAATATGGATAAACACGTCACAACTTCGGAGGTTCTGCTACCCGCAATAATTCCTCCAATGTCGTTACGCCACTTTTTACTTTCTCCAATCCATTCACAAAGAGCGCTTCAGATCCTTCTTGTTCCGCTAGTTTCCAAATTTCCTGCGCCGATGGTCGATGCGCTACCAAGGCCTTCAAGGTTGGACTCATTCGGATAAATTCAAATAATGCCGTCCGTCCGCGATACCCTGTATTCCCACACATTGAACACCCTTTCCCCTCATAGAGCGTAAGCGTGTCCTGAGGAAAGTAGTGTTCAACATCCTTAAAGACTGGAAAATGAAACTCGGATGGTTTCTTTGTGACACTATAACGACAATGGGGGCAAATAACACGCACCAAACGCTGCGCCATAATCAATTCTATCGTTGAAGAAAGCAGGAAGGGTTCAATACCAACATCCATCAGACGAGGAATAGCCGTCGCGGCATCATTGGCATGAAAGGTGGACAAAAGCAGGTGTCCGGTAAGTGCCGCATTCACAGAAATCTCGGCGGTTTCCCGATCGCGAATTTCTCCGACCAGAATCACATCAGGATCCTGCCGTACAATAGAACGCAAACCACTAGCGAAAGTCAAATTGGTCTGCAGATTCACCTGTATCTGGTTGACCCCAGGGATACGATACTCTACCGGATCCTCAATAGTCGTGATATTGATACCAGGCGCATGAATAAGATTGAGCAACGAATACAATGTGGTGGTTTTGCCAGATCCGGTCGGCCCGACTACAAGTATCATGCCAAAAGGTTTTCCGGCGACTTCGGTCAGTATCGTTTGCAGATTTTCCGAAAGCCCCACTTCGCTCAGTCCGAATCCTTGAATATAGGTCGCCAACAACCGTAATACGACCTTTTCTCCCTCAACGGTCGGGATGATTGAGGTGCGCATGTTCACGATTACTGACTGATACTCATACGCCAACGACCCATCCTGAGCCGCGAAATGTTCATCAATACGCAAACCGCCCTTGACCTTAATCCGATTCAGAAGGTTTTCATAATGCTCTTTAGGAATACGACCCGCCTCTTGCAAAACACCATCCACCCGAAAGCGAATGACTACTTCTTCTGACCAAGGTTCAAAATGAATGTCTGAGGCTTTGAAGGTTAGCGCGTCATTAAAAATCTCCCCCAATAATTCCGGCGCAATGCGTCCATTCTGAGTAAGTATGTTTTGGAAACGAGTCTCGAGCGTTTTTTGATACTGAGTCAACAGTGGTGTGATGTCCTCAGGCAGCGCGTAAGTAATCACCAGTGTATACCCGGGAAACAAGGCTTCCAATTCTACAGGCAAGGCAGGTTCGTTGGGAGCATCGGTCGCGATCGTTACCGTATGAGTTTTCTCGTTACGATGAAAAAACACGCAGCGATATTTCTTCGCAAGTTCTTCGGGAATCGATAAAATCTCCTCCTTACTCGGCTGATTCGAGTTGAGATCGGAATACGAGACGCCGTAGAATTCCGCCAGAGCCTGCCCCAATAAATCTTTCGTCAACAACTGATGACTGAAAATATACTCTGTCAACGAAACCGTGCTGGTGGATAAAGAATCCACCGCTTTTTGAATATCTTCTTCCGAAAGATAATTCTCACGTAACAACACCTCCGCAAGCTGTGTATCAGATGCATTCATATATTTATTATAACACACGCCCTACGCTGAATACTGTTTCTCATCATTCGCAAGATCGAAATCAACGGAATCAGAATCGATACATCACAACGTATCCGCCAAAAAACACAAAACCGCCACGAAGACGGTCTTGTTCTACTCTTTCACATACACTTCCCACTCAGATCTCACGGATCTTGAGTTTAAGGAAGTGGGAGGCGCAGCTCATGCATGGATCATAGGCTCGGATGATTTTTTCACATTCGAGGCCGAGCGTATCGCGATCCATGGAGATATTTTCCTGAATGAATTTTCCGAGGTCCTGTTCAATGGTAATCTGATTCTGGCCGGTCGGGACAATCACTTCGCCGTGGGTCACTATTCCCTTCTCATCCGTCTCATATTTATGATAGAGCGTGCCGCGCGGTGCCTCGACCACGCCCACGCACACGGTGGCCCGAGGAGTGATCGGCCGCAGAGCTTCTTTGACAAATGTGGCGTTCGAAAGAATATCAATCGATTCATCGACGGAATGCAAAATCGCAATAGCTTGAGCGAGACAGTTGTCATACACGTCATGCGAAGGGAAACGGTTGAGAGCTTCGGCCGCATCGCGCCGTGTATTCGGATGAAAAGCATCTTTGTTTAAATTAACCCTAGCCAATGCACCTACCCGAAACACCTTGCC
>CAYRWQ010000002.1:0-1453 GCA_964428075.1 uncultured Bdellovibrionales bacterium | reverse complement strand
GCGACAAAAATATAGAGATGAAGCGCGTGATCACGAATGATAAGCCCGTGATACGCGAGCGTCCGGAGCAATTTCGTCTGCTCAGTCGGTTTGAGTTCAAAACCTTTTTCGACCGCCTCGATACTCGCCATGAGATGGGCGTTGGAACAGGTACCACAAATACGCGCGAGCATCTGCGGTACCGCCATGATCGACTTCCCCACCATCGCCTGCGTAAAAAAACGCTTATATTCATTAATGGCAAACTGTACCGATGTCACCTGACCATCCTCAATCAGAACTTCAAGTCCGGCCGACCCCTCGATCTTGGTGATTTCCTTGATACTAAACGCGCTCATTTCTGATACCTGGTGCATACGCTATTTTTAGAGAAAAGAGTTTATTCTAAAACCACGCCCTCCGCTATCGGCTGAGGTGCGATAACACCAAATTCAGTCAACATTTCATTCAAAACCTTGATGAACACTTCTTCCTGCATCGGGCAACCATTTACGTGCGCATCCACCGTTACGAGTTCATCGAGTTTCTTAGCTTTTTCGCCATAATGAAAACGTTCAAGCAAAAAATGAATCTGTTCTTTGACTTCGGGTGGAAACTGATTACGCTGACACGAAGGCATACCCATATTGGCACACGCCCCAATGGCAACCAGTTTGGTAGCCCGAGAACGGATATCGAGTAATTTTGACTCTTGCTCTGGAGCAGTAATAGCGCCTTCAACAAACGCGACATCCATCTGATCTATCACGTTCTTTGACTGGAGTACCTTGGCATACCGGATATCGAGTAGAGGAAGCCATTCTTGATAATGATCATTCAGATACTCGGCGAACATCACCGTACTGTCTTCACAACAAGAAAACGAGAACCACCCGATGCGCAATTTTTTTTGGGGAGACATAGAGCATGCGATAAAAAAGGAAAGGAGGATTACCTCTCCTATTCTATCAGAGCTTCACGGAAAAGTCTTTCAAGATCAAGTTGCATGTATGCCACACTGAATACACCGACAACCGGCCTGCTTGATGATGTCGTTAAAGTACTCTGTTCCGTAGTCATACGTGAGTTCCTCGCCAATCCGAATATTTCGACGCGCGACAATAAAGATCCGTCCGCGTCGATCAATAGTCTCGCAATTCGGCTGACAAGAATGATTAGCATAACGAGCGGTATTCCAACGCGGACTTCCGTCAATATCAATACGCGAATTCACATTGAAAATATACCGGTTACGAAGGGAATTCCCCACATCCGTCGGGATACGATGCCCAACATATTCAATAATTGTTTCCCCTTTCTTGATGGGCTCGAAGGCATACAAACCGAGACCCGCGCTCGATCGCTTCACCCGTACATCAAACTTCGCTTTCGTTGCTTCCATATACACACCTGTTTTCACCATTTTACCTCAAATAGTGTACCGTATTTTTTCATTTTCTGCCAAGGTTCATCT
>CAYRWQ010000001.1:0-68828 GCA_964428075.1 uncultured Bdellovibrionales bacterium | reverse complement strand
AGGTTCAGTGGATTTGAATGAGATGAGATGCAGAGGCGACACCATGAATTGATTCAGGTTACCACATGAGGTCTTGTCATTTTTATATCGATGTGTTACAGTGTGATCCTAAGCCGTTTGTCAGATGTAGTTTTTTTACAAATTTAAATTTAAAGTGTGTTCTTTTTAATCCGTATTCTATAGGGAATTGGAGGGTAGCATGGGATCATTGTCAGTTCCACGCTTTCTTTTTTTACCGGAGAGGCCATTGTTAGAGGAAATATTTGTTTTATGGCTTTTACGGAAATTTGGTACGAAAGTATATCCCGGTATCGAATCGGCAGAGTTGGTATTTTATCGTGACGGTTTCGAGTTTTCTCAGAAGTGTCAGGAGGTATTTATCATTACTCGAGAGCAGATATCAGTGAGCAAGATCGTGAAGATGCTTGATTTAGGAGATGATTGGAGGATTCTGCGGTTTCGTGATTATTTCGAGGGGTATCGTTATCGGGTGCAACAGGGGCGTGCAGATGATATTCGGTACCTGTTTGATGCACGCAGCGGGAGTATGGGTTGTTTGAAGAGACGTGTTGCCTGGGCCTTTCTGGCTTTTGAAGTACGTTACGCGTATGGTGACCTCTCTCAATGCTCCAGCGAACAAGAAGGCTGCTGGGGTCCGCAGAATGTTTGGCTTCGCTTTGGTTTCTCTGTATCCCGACTTGCCCTTGAAGGCGAGTCGACACACGGTATGAGCAGTAGACTGAGAATAAGATTCCATGATTGGCTACGAGTGGCAGAGCAGGTTCTTGGTGTTCGGTATAGGTGACAATGTGTAGTGTATGATAGGAGAACGGTATGACCCATGAAGACGAGGGGCTTTATGGGTCTTTTTTTATTCAAGTATGTGGTTTGACCGGTGGCTGCGGGTGGCGTAAGATGGGTGGAGAAAGAATAAAGGATATCATATATGCGTCAGTCACAGCTATTCACTCGAGTTTCGCGTCAAATACCGAAAGATGAGGTGTCAAAGAACGCTCAATTGCTTATTCGAGCCGGTTTCATACATAAGGAAATGGCGGGTGTGTATTCGTTTCTTCCGCTCGGATTGAGAGTATTAAACAAGGTGATCGGTGTGATTCGTGAAGAAATAGACGCGATTGGCGGACAAGAGATCACATTAACAGCTCTGCAAGAGAAGGCGTTATGGGAGAAGACGGATCGCTGGGATGATCGAAAGGTAGACGTGTGGTTTAAGACAGCTTTGAAGAATGGGACAGAGCTTGGACTCGGATCGACGCACGAAGAACCAGTGACACGTCTCTTGGCTCAATATGTGAATTCTTATCGTGATTTGCCAATTCTCGCGTATCAATTTCAGACGAAGTTTCGTAATGAGATGCGAGCGAAATCGGGTATCATGCGAGTGCGGGAATTTATCATGAAAGATCTGTATTCTTTTGCTCGGACGGAGGAAGAACACGACGCGCTGTATGCTTCTGTGCGAGCAGCCTATATTCGTATTTTCGAACGAGTAGGACTTGGGAAATTGACATATCCCACATTTGCTTCGGGAGGAATTTTCAGTAAGTATTCGGAGGAATTCCAGACTGTGAGTGAGGCTGGTGAAGATTTGATATACATTGATGAGGCAAGCGCACAGGCTCTCAATAAAGAAGTTCTTTCAGATGAGGTCTTGGCTGATCTTGGTATACAACGTAAGACCTTGGTTGAGAAAAAATCCATCGAAGTTGGCAACATTTTTACGCTCGGGACGCGTTTTTCTGATCCGCTTGGACTGAAATATCGCGATGAGTCTGGTGAGGAACGATCGGTACTCATGGGATGTTATGGTATCGGACCGGGGAGAGTGATGGGAACTATCGTTGAGGTGTTGTCGGATGAGAATGGAATCATCTGGCCGGATGCCGTGGCACCGTTTCGGGTGCATCTTTTGTCGCTTGGACAGCGTGAGCGGGCGGATCTTGTGTATCATACACTGACCACTGCTGGCATCGAGGTACTGTACGATGATCGAGATGCTTCGGCTGGAGAAAAGTTTGCTGAAAGTGATCTTATCGGTATCCCGTATCAGGTTATTATCGGCAAGCAGACCATGGAGAATAACGAAGCTGAGGTCAAGCGACGAGAGAGTGGTACAGTGGAAAAAGTGTCCATTGATAATTTTCCGGGTTATTTCCTGAAACGGGTGTCGTAATTTTTTCATGCTTTCTGTGTATGGTGTCTCAGAAGACGCGCATCGTGATATCTCTTGGTGGTTCGCTCTTGGTTCCGGACGCGATTGATGTTGATTTTGTCCGAGCGTTTAAGAAATTGATTGTCGAGGAGGTGAAAGTGGGCCGACTGTTTATTCTGGTTACGGGCGGAGGTAAAACAGCTCGGCGTTATATTGAGGCCGCTGGCATGGTGAGTCGTATTACGGACGATGATAGAGACTGGTTAGGTATTCATGCGACACGTATGAATGCGCATTTTATTCGAACGGTTTTTCGTGCATATGCTCATCCGAGGATTAATACGAACCCGCATGATCTTGAAGATTTTTATGGTGCAAAAGAGCCGATTCTGGTGGCTGGTGGCTGGCGTCCTGGACATTCAACTGATTTCGATGCGGTTTTATTAGGGAAATACCTTGGCGCGAAACAGATCATCAATCTTTCAAACATTGATTACGTCTACGATTGTGATCCACAGCAATTTCCGGACGCGAAACCGATCAAACGATTGGATTGGAAAACCTTTCGTGCGTTTGTAGGAGACGAGTGGAATCCTGGTATGAACGCGCCTTTTGATCCAATTGCGGCTAAGTTGGCCGAGGAAGAAGGAATGGAGGTATCGATTCTCAATGGACGGAATTTAAAAAATCTTCAGTCCGCCCTCAAAGGGAGCGCTTTTGTTGGCACGGTGATACGAGATTAGCGTATGTCAGGAAAGACCGTATTATTGGTGTCTCCACGTGGGTTTTGTGCTGGGGTAGCTCGGGCAGTCGAGGCAGTCGAGCACACACTCAGGATATTTGGTGCGCCTATATATGTGAAACACGAGATCGTGCACAATAAACATGTTGTAGCCGATTTGGCACATATGGGCGCATTGACCGTCGAAACACTCGCAGATGTTCCTTCTGATTCGGTAGTCGTGTTCTCAGCACACGGGTCTCCACGCGCGCACTATGATGAGGCGCGAGCGAAAAATCTGACACTTATTGATGCTACGTGTCCGCTAGTGATGAAAGTGCATTTGGAGCTTTCGCGTTATTTAAAAGACGGTTTTCGAGTACTGTATATTGGACATCGTGGGCATATTGAAGGAGTGGGAGTATTGGGAGAGGCGCCTGGAGTTGATATTCCAATTATTGAGACTGTTGCAGATGTGGAGCAACTCCATATCGGGAATCCGGAGAAACTCGTCTATCTGACACAAACGACGCTTTCCACAGATGAAACCGCGGCGATAATCACGGCATTGCGAGCAAAGTATCCGCATATTATCGCACCACCGCTTCAGGATATTTGCTTTGCAACTACGAATCGTCAGGAAGCAGTGAAGCTGTTGGCTGAGCGATCGGAATTGGTACTTATTTTTGGTTCGCAAAATTCTTCAAATTCGAGGCGGTTAATGGAGACTGTCCACACTGTTGGCGTTGAGGCATACCTCATCGATGATATTTCAATGATTGATCAGAAGTGGTTTTTTGGAAAGAAGATCATCGGTATCAGTGCTGGGGCTAGTGCGCCAGAGCGGGTCGTCGAGGAGGCAGTGATGTTTTTTCGAGATCGTGGTTATGCTGTTGAGGATGTCATGGCGCTTGAGGAGTCGGTACGTTTTTCAGCACCTCCTGAACTTATGCGTTTTCAGTTATCAAAAACGTCTCAGGAATCTCAGGAGTGAGTAGATGGTTGTAGAATGAGCGCGAGTGTATCTTGCGCGCAGGTGTCCCAAGAGAATGCTGAGAGGCGCTGTTTGCCCTTGTTGATGAGGTTTGTGCGTAGTTCAGTATCAGTCCAGAGGCGGATGAGTTGTGAGGAAAGCATATCGACATCGCAAGCGTCGGAAAAAAGTGCTGCATCGCCAGCGACCTCAATGAGACTGGAATTGTTGGTAGTGAGTACGGGCGTACCTGAGGCGAAGGCTTCTAAAAGAGGGAGACCAAATCCTTCATAGAGCGACGGGAACGCAAAACAGTGTGCGCTTTGATACAGGGAAGGGAGATGAGCAGATGGGATTTTTCCGATCATAAGAATATCAGAGTGATACGGTGATGCCGCTTGAGCTGCAAAAATAGGTTCGGAAAGCCACGCCGGTTCTCCGGCAAGTACCAGTTTGGCTGTCGGTATTTTCGTTTTGAGTAGATTGAAAGCAGCGATGAGACGGACAAGGTTTTTGCGTGGTTGGAGTGCTCCGACTGAGAGAAGATATGGTTGACCGAGGAGACCGTAAGTGGCGAGTATGTGATGTGCGCTTTTAGGTGTGACGGGGCACGAAAAACGATCTTGATCGAATCCATGATATATGACATGGATACGTTCTTGAGGTAACTGTGGGAAAAAAAACAGGAGGTCGTTTCGAGTTGCTTGTGAGACGGCGATGATATGATCTGCTCTCTTTATGGCTCTATCGAGTAAAAAATTGAGTTTAAAACGGGTTTCTCGTGTGAAGGTTTCGGGGTATTTTTTGAAGGCGAGATCATGGATAGTGATGGTGACAATAGATTTTTTCGGGAGAAAAATTGGTACCGCCTGTACAGGAAAAAAAATTCTTTCAGGTTGAACACGGAACATTTCGAGTGCGAAACGAGTCTGCATCCATTGACTTGGAAAAGGAAGCGCTATTGTTGAGTAGTTCCTGTGAGTCGGCGGAGTGAGTTCAAAGTTGAATTTTGTCTTGTGGTAAAGAGAGAAATGTTCATTGGGCGCAAGGGGACCAAGACGTTTCAGTAATTCTAAAAGATAGATGCGCGTACCATCGATACGATTGGCATCAAGATCAGCAGCCTGAATCGCGATAGTCATAGAGATCAGTGTATTTGTTTGGATAGGTACCCGCAATAGAAGATGATTCCACAGATGACGATAGCCGCCCAAAGAGGGAATTTCAATAAGGAGAGGCCAATAAGCGCCAGTGCCCACAGAAAGAGGAGTAGTGTCATCGTCTGACGCATGACTCGGGTCGGTGGGTGGATTTTTTGTTGGAGCCATAAAGAAATGGCATGATGCATGATGAAGAGGAAGAGGATGCCACCAAAGTAGAGCGCCAAGTTGAGATGTGTTGAGACAAGGGTTGGAAGGAGCATTTCGAGTGAAAAGAGAAACAGGAAACTCACACAAGCAAGTATGAGTGTTTCAGTGAGAAGTGCGAAAGCGACCAGAGTAGTGGGATGGTGCTTGAGTGCTGAGAAAGAGAAATGGAACATAGGGAATGACATGCGTACGACTGATTATATGCCTTGACCGAAACGATCGAGAAAGCGTGATTTGAATTGACTCGCGGAGAGCAGAAAAGTTTCTCTTGTTTGATCGGTGATGAGTGAAACGGTGAGCGATCGGATATCTATGGTATTCCCCGAATCATTTTTCAGTGATAATTGAAAGGCGCTTCCAAAGTTTGTTGGGAGAGCACCGGGCGCGATGTCACAGGTGTAGGTTTTTCCAATCAAGCCAGTTTGCGGGACGCAGGAAAAGTCCGTGTTACGTGTGGCAAGTGACACGTTGATCGGGGAGACGCGATCAAGGAGAAAGTCACGATATTCTGGCGAAGTGATGGGTTGGAGCGTATTGTGATTCACGATCATATAGGCTCCACTATCGGTATCACGAAAAAGAGTCCCGTCTGACTGTGAGTTACCGTATAGTAGAATACGTCCCCGTTTGTAGATGCCAATTTCTTCTTCGTGAGTCGGGATCACATCTTCGAATCGGTATCCAAAAGAGAGAAAGATATCCGGATCTCCGAATGGTCTTATTTCATCTTCACTGACGACCAGGAAAATGCCGTCCGTAAACGAGAGGAGACTGCCGACCCGAAAGCCGATCCATTCCGGTGCGATAGGCAGCGAGGATGCAGAGCTTGAATCGAGTGGTAATGCGAAGGATTCTGGGTACCGTGAAAGGTAGGCAGCGGTTGAGACAAAGCGTTTGAGCATGCCTTGATCCTCGGAATAGTAGATGCCGGCTGTATCCCGATAGAGGGTTGGATGTTCAAAAGAGGAAATTGGAGTGCTGCTGATAGGAAGAAAGAATGCGCGATATGAACGAGCGATAGAGGCTTTGATTTTAGTCGGAGCAGCTGACTTCTTCTCTAAGTTAAATGAGATGCGGATGCGCGAAAACGTTCCTGGACGGTCGAAATTTCCGATTAAGGTTTGTCCACTGGCTATTTTCCCGTTTGTCAGTGAGGATTGGTCAGGAGCGGAACGTGGATCTAAAAAGGTATTTTTTGTGGAATGAGGTGTACGGAAATTAAAAGAAAAGGGAACGACAGGGAAGAGGAAACTGAGTGCGAGGAGATAAGCAAGGAGGATGCAGGTAGCGTATAAACATACCCGTCCAATGAGGTAGGACCGTCGTTTGGTTTTCGGAATAGGAAAAAATGGTTCGAGAAAAGACATATGTTGGGATTACTCGATTTCAAATATGGAGATAGCGTTACCAAAAGGCGTCACTTGAGGAAAATGGAGCTGGGAACGTTCGAGCGTGGAAGAGCCGAGAGACATGGATCCGAATTGGTTGGTGTCTGGATTATCGGGTATTTTCTTGAGAGTGTATGAAGACAGAGCCTCGGTCCATTGTCGTTCTTGGGTACTTGGGATGATGAGCCATGTATGCTCGTAGGGTGATCGGTCGATTTTTTCGAGATCGGTAGCGTTGAAAAAGTAAACGGCATTCTTATGAAAGAGGCTGGTGAGTGGTCCAGGCATCATCGCGAAACGTGATCCGGTCGCATCTCGATCAATCAGTATGAGATCACGCGAACCGAAATTCTCAGCAAGTTTTTTGGTTTGATCAAGGAGTCCGAAGTTTTCCCAGGTGAGGAGTCCTCGGTACCAGGCGGGTATTTGGAGGGCGAAGAGACTCACGAAACAGAGAGAGAGCATCAGGCGACGTGACCACTTGGTTGGGAGTGGAAGTGGGAAATGTCGCTTCGGACTGCAGTAAAGAGAGATGCTGATGAGACAAGAGAAGACGAGGGCGGGGTATATGGTTGGGAGATAGCGGCGAAGCATCCAAGGATGGTCAGGGGTGATATTCGGGAAGACGAAGTATGCGAAAGTGGGGATGGCCAACACCACAGGAATGAGAGCGAGATATTTTTTTTGGCGCAGGAGGAATGGAATGCCGATGAGGCCGAGAGCCATGACGCCGAGTAGTCCATAGAGAAAGAAGAGAACGAGCAGTGAGAAAAAGGGTGAATTTACCGAGGCGGTTGCGACACTAGGCATAGCAAGTTCGGTGAGAAAGCTTTGGAGTGCTTTGCCGATAGTGACATAGAACGGTAAGGCATCGGGGAAAGTGGCAACTCCGGTGATGAGAAAGAGGCATGCTGGAATCAGGAGACTTTTTTTTGGGTAGAGCTTCCAGATATGTCTCGCTTCTGGTGTTCGGTACAAGAGTATGAGGACAATCGGGAGTATGGCAAAACCCTCGATACGGGTAAAGCATAAGAGCATTGCTGCTCCAAGACTGGATGCGTAGTCAAGAAAGCGTCCTGCGATATGGAAACGTGTTAACGTGAGAGAGAGAAAAACAAAGAGGAAAAGAGCCAGGTTTTCGGTCAGGGTGAATTTTCCGAACCAGACAATAAGAAATGAGGTCGCGAAGAGAAGCGTACCGAGGAAGGCGAGGAATCGATGAAGGAAGAGTCGGAGTAGGAAATAAAAAGAAATGAGTGAGAGTGAGAGGAGTATACTGTTACCGATGGCGATGCCTTTTAGCTCGAAGAGAAGGAAGAAACTTCCAATCCATGAGGCATATGTGAGAGGGAATTGAGTGAGGAGCTGGCCATGATTTGTGTAAAAAAATCCAGGGAAGTGGTAGGCGGCTCCTGGTCCATACACCGAGAAGAAAGTATGTATTATGGGGAGCGAGAATCGGAAGTCGTGGTGTTCCGCGAGCGCAATAGCGGCCGTAGCGATGGAGCCCTGGTCACGCCCGGTAAATACGGTTGGGTTGTCTATGCTTGGGAGGATGCTGAGAAGCGCGATGACGATGAGTATGATCAGAAAGGCGCGTTCAGGTACATCAAGCAGCGAGAGCATCTTCAGGAAGAGGAAACAAGCAAGAGTACCAATGAGAGCGAAACCGCATGCGATGATTGGGAGGAAGAAAACACCGCTGATTCCGAGCAGAAGTGAGAACCAAACAAATACAAGCACCGAGAACCCGATGAGCGTAAAGAAAACCTGAGCTTTTTTTGTGAGAGATGGTGTGTCCATTAGGATGAAGTATAGGCTGAAACGCGAGTTCTTTCAAATACATTTTGATTTTCTGATCATGTGAGATGCCCGCTAGGGATAGCATTCGTTCCTTGATTGTTGTCAAAGTCTGAAGAGGGACGTAGAATGAGGTCAGAGGGGAAAATAAAAAAATATTTGATGAGTTTCCTTTTTCTTTTTGTTCGGTGGTATTACCGGGAGGGTGTGCAGTACGGGTTGACCAACGTGTGGTTGATTTTGAGTTTGATATTGTTCCGTTTTAACACATTGGAACTCGCGTGTACGCTGTTTGCGCCTTGGAAACGAGATATCGAATATCGCCACGAACGAGGCTTCCATCCGATCCAGGCGTTGAAGAGATACATTAATAACACTCTGTCACGTTTTCTTGGCATGTGTGTTCGACTACCGGTCGTTTTGTTCGGAATGATTGCGTTTCTCATTTCTTCGGTTGGCGTGATAATACTTTATTTTTGGTTTTTGACGGCACCGGTACTGCCGATTGCTGGCGGTGTGGTCTACTGGATGCTGAATGGAGATTTCTCGTATACGCAGTGGATATACCTTGCGAGTGGCGTAGGAGTATTATTTGCCATAGTCTGTTTTTCGATACGTGTGCCGGAAGTGTTGCCAGTTGACGCTATTGATTTTGTCAGACTGCGAGAGCAGTCTTGGTTCAAGCGTGTATTAGCACGCTTGGAAATCGAGATTCGCGATGTGCCGAAAGATGCTTTTGTGAGTGAGTATTCTTTTCGTACCTTCCTGAAGATGAAAAACGTGACTCAGGAAATGCTTACCTCTGCCATTGATATTGAGCAGCGGGCATTTATAGAGCGAACGTATGCGTGGAGATTTTGGCTCCCAGAAAATCATTCGAAGAAAATTGCTATCGGGAAAGGTTGGCGTTTTGGATATACACCGCACCTGGATCGATACTGTCTTGACTTGTCTTATTCTGATGAGACTGAATATGGGAAGATGGGGCTGATTGGGAGACAGGCCGAACTTCAAGTCGCTCTGGTTGTTCTTGAACGGCCGGTACAAAACAATATCTTCTTGGTTGGTGAACCAGGTATTGGGAAGAAAATGTTCGTGCATCATCTTGCCAAAATGATCCGTGAACGTACTTTCCCTGAAAAAAGCGCGCTGAACGATCTTCGAGTACTTATTTTTAACTTGGGAAAGGTTGTAGAGGACACATTAGCTTCTAACCAGAACATTGAGTATACGTTGAGAGAGTTGTTCCAAGAGGCGACTGCTGCAGGGAATGTTCTGTTGGTGGTTGAGGATGTAGATTTGTTTTTGGGTACAGATCCGGCGCGACCTGATATCACGCATTTACTTGAAGAGTTCCTTGGACTGCCTACATTTCGTTTTATCGGCATGGCAGTTGCGACCCGGTACCATTCTCTCGCTAAAAAGGATGAGCAGATTCTGAAATTTTTTGAAACAGTCTATATCCGTCAGCCAAATATTGTTGAGAATCAGGCGATCTTGATCCAGTTTTTTGCGTTGACTGAACGGGAACAGGTCATCCTGACACTGCAGGCTATTCAAGCACTTATTCTGTCATCTCGGCGTTATAATTGGGAGATGCCGTACCCAGAACGCGTGCTCGACTTGGCACAGCAGGTGATGATTTATTTCCGTAATCAGCCTAGTCGTTTCTTGAATGAAAAAGTCGTGAATGAATACGTGAGTCTCAAGACGGGTATGCCGCTCGGGGATATCAGTGAGGATGAACAGACGAGACTGCTCAATCTTGAGTCCGAACTACATGAACGGGTTGTCGGGCAGGATGAGGCGGTCAACCAGGTATCACAGATACTTCGTAAGGCTCGAGCCGGTTTTCATGATTTGAAGCGTCCTCTTGGAAGTTTTCTGTTTCTTGGGCCCACTGGGGTTGGGAAGACTGAGACAGTGAAAGCATTGGCTGAGTCCATTTTTGATGACGAGGAAAAAATGCTTCGTCTTGATATGAGCGAATTTCAAGCAGCGGATAGTTTGAGTCGCTTGCTGGGTTCTCCAGAGGATGGTACGGCCGGTATCTTGACCAAAGCGATGAACGAGCATCCATATTGCATCGTACTTCTTGATGAAATCGAAAAGGCGCATCCAAAGGTTTTGGATATCTTTTTACAGGTGCTCGATGAAGGTATGCTTACTGACGCTTTTGGTGAAAAAATTAGTTTCCGAAATGCCATTATCACGGCAACCTCCAATGCCGGTTCTGCCTTAGTGAAAGAAATCTCTCAAGAGCATATACCGATTAGCGTTATGCGGAAGCGGGTCGTTGATCAGGTGGTGAGTAATGGTGTTTTTCGGCTCGAGTTTTTGAATCGTTTTGATACCATCGTATTTTTTGAAATGCTGTCAACGTCGCAGATGGAGCATATCGCTGAGTTGAAATTGCGGAAATTCGTTGAACAGGTGCAAGAACAGAAAAATATTCAGATTGTCGTTGAACCTGGCGTTACGGCACGGATCGTTGAACTTGGGTATGATCCGGTATTCGGCGCACGTTCGGTTAATCGCTACATTGCTGAACATGTAGAGGATGTCGTAGCACGGAAGGTGATTGTCGGCTCAGTGGGTCCTGGCGGCACGCTTTCGATTGCGCCTCAAGATCTTTAATTGACCTTTTTGAGGGTCGGAATTGCCTACGGTGACTTTTTGTTTTTCCTGAAATAGGATAAGCTGGGATGATAAGATTGAGATACTGTGTTGTTTTCTATGTCTCAGACTGTCCGAAAATTGAAGGTGCTTGTTGTCGCTCCAACACCATTTTTTTCCGATCGGGGCACACACATCCGTATCCTTGAAGAAGCGCTCGCGCTTGAATATCTTGGGCATGAAATAACCATTGCCACTTATCATATTGGTAAGAATATTCCAGCAGGACTGGAATCGAAAGTTGATGTTCGGCGTATCCGTCGGTTTCTTTTTTGGTATCGTAAGTTTGAGGCGGGACCAGATTGGCAGAAAATTATTTTAGATCTCTTGCTGATCAAAAAAGTGTTTTTCCTTGCACGGATGAAACACCCCGATATCATTCATGGACATTTGCACGAGGGCGCGTTGATTGGTTGGATTGTACAGAAGCTACTTTTCTGGCAACGTATTGGCTTAGTCGCGGATTTTCATGGGAGCTTGGTTCAGGAAATGGTTTCACACCAATATTTGGGTCAGGGCATACTTCGGAAATTCTTTCGTTGGATAGAGGAGGTCATTGATAACCTCGGTGATGTGGCAGTTACAAGCTCCTGGGAAAACACGGAGTCGGTACGGCATATTCGGCATGGGAGGGCAGTTGAAACATTGCTGGATGGAACGCGTCTTGATATGTTCCCTCAGAAGCCGGAACGGAGGATCTGGCGTGAGCGTTATGGTATACCACAAGATAAGACAGTAGTGATCTATACAGGTGCACTTATTCCGAATAAGGGTATTCAGTTTTTTTTGGACGCAATTCCATTGGTCGCCGCACAGGGTTTGCAGGTGCACTTTATCATTGCTGGATTTCCGATAGATAAGATTGAGTCATATCTTGCCACCGATGTGTTTCGTGAGCACGTTACGGTCATTTCGCCTCTCTTGTATTTCGATTTGCCCGGTATACTCCAGATGGCAGATATCGGCGTTGATCCAAAGGAATCACAAGTGAGACAGGCGAGCGGGAAACTACTCCAGTATATGGGAGCCGGATTGCCCGTTGCTTGTTTTGACACGAATAATAATCGCGAGTATCTTGGCGCGGGTGGTAATTATGCGTCCGAGGTCTCGGCAGTTGGACTTGCCAAGTTACTTATCCATATGCTCGGTGACCCGGTGTTATTGGCGAATCAGGGCGAGATGAACCGGAAACGAATTGAACGTTTCACCTGGGTACAATCAGCACAAAAATTGGAAAAGATATACCAGAGTATTCACTTAAAAAAACACGCCTCGAAGAGAGGTGGATAGCGCGAATAACTTTTTGTGTATAACGTTATGAAATGGGCAGTAATCTTGCATGTTGATCGGAAAAGAACTCGTGTCATTGTGTTGTGTATTGCCGGGGCGACAATTTGCATTGCGGGTTTCACAGGATGGTATTGGCAGCGTGGTCAGCGTATGGAGCTTCCGCTCTTTGTACGCCCACAACCGGTTTCGATGGATGAAGTGAGTGTATTGAAGGTTGGTTTTGTGACCGACTGGGAATACGGTCATCGAAAGCGTATGAAGCACAAGTTAACTTTGCAAGCACCGTATGAGTTGGAGCAGGTAGTTAAGTATCTCAATGATGTTTTTGTGCCGGATATTGTGGTTGGTGGCGGAGATTATATCGAGAGTACGGGTGTGCCACCAGAGAAAGCCAAGGCACAATTGGCTGTAGCCGACGCCCTGTTTCAGGGATTAACCGCGCCTCGTCTGTATGCGCTTGGGAACCATGATTTGCGTTCACTCACGAAATCTGAAGTGCGTGAGGTATTAGGTTTGGAAGACAATCACGCGATTCGGGATATCGGAGAATGGCGGCTCATCGTGCTGGATACTAATTTCAATCAAGACGGGTCCGATCGGAGTGCGAAACAATACGTTACCGGTTTTGTAAGCAGAGATGAGTTGCGTTGGTTGGCGGAAGCGTTGCAGACGGATCGGCCAGTTATCATGTTTTCTCATCACGCTCCGATTCAGTCCCCGAATGTAGCCGGTGTCTTCGCAGTGAATATCGTAAATGCTGGGGAGGTACGGCGCGTTCTTGAAGAGGCTGGCAATGTGGTGGCCGTAGTTTCTGGACATAGTCCTTTTGGGTATTCCGAAGAGCGGAACGGTATTCAGTATTTCGTGGTAGATACCTTGGTCAATGAACCAGCCTTGGGGAGTTTCGCGACTCTAGAATTGCGTTATGCGAAGCGGACACGTGAGGCAGAAATTCTCTTCCGGAGACCTGGCCAGAATCAGCGTTCCTTTGAGATGGTTGACTGGAGTTTTGATAGGCGAGAAAATGAACGAGATGGCCTCCCTGAGTCTTTCCCGGACGAAGCAATACCTGCCGTGGTCCCTGATACGACAGAAAACGACACTTAACTTTACAGGGTGTTGAGTGTATATGAAGGAGCATGGGTCGCTGGCATCGAGTCTAAGTACGGTATTAAGAGAAAAAAGTATGAATGTGCTTATTACGGGTGGAGCGGGATTCATTGGGAGCGCGTGTGCCTTGAGGTGCCTGAAAAGGAACGATGTCCCGATTCTGGTAGACAATTTTAACGACTACTATGATCCGCAACTGAAACGTGATCGCATATCCCGTCTTTTAGGTGATTATACGGGACGTTTTGTGGTGCGTGAGGGAGATATTCGGGATGTCAGTTTTATGCAGAAGGTCTTTGTGGAAGAGAAGCCGGAGAAGATCATTCATCTTGCAGCCATGGCTGGGGTACGGAGTTCTTTGAAGGACCCGCTCCTGTATGCCGATGTCAATGTACTTGGAACGACTAACCTGTTGAATCTTTCTGTGAATCACGGTATCAAAAATTTCGTCTACGCCTCATCTTCTTCAATTTATGGTAAGAATACGCCACCTTTTTCGGAGACAGACAATGTCGACACACCGATTTCTCCGTATGCCGCGACTAAGAAGGCGACAGAGCTGATGGCGCATACCTTTAGTCATATTTATCAATTGCCGACGACGGGACTCCGTTTTTTTACGGTGTACGGCCCGTGGGGGCGACCCGATATGGCCCTCTTCAATTTTACAAAGCATATTCTCGGTGGTGAAGAAATTGAGGTGTACAATTTCGGTAATATGAGCCGAAACTTTACCTATATCGATGATATTGTGTCAGGGACATTGACGGTTTTGGATGCAAACTTGCCATGTGATGTCATAAATATCGGCGGTGATCGCGAGGAGACGCTCCTGGCTTTCATCGAAACCATCGAGACCTGTACAGGTAAAGTCGCCAAGAAAAAACTGATGCCGATGCAACCAGGAGATGTCGTGAGTACCGTAGCCAATATTGACAAGTTGCGTGGTCTTGGTTGGCAGCCGACTACTCGCATCGATGTTGGGATCAGGAACTTTGTTGATTGGTATCGGGAATATTACGGAGTTTGAGCTATTGCACGGATGAATCGGAGAGCGGGCATGGCGCGTTGGAATGATGAGTACTGGCTCAGTTTGAGTGTTCATTGCGATGAAGGATCGGATGATGGGCCGATTGTGAAGCCGGGAGCCTGTTCTATAATCAGGAGCTGTGTCGAGTATGTCAGATATTGAGACCATTGGTATGACGGAGAAAAGATTGGTATGTGGAAGGGCCGAAGAACTGTTTGCAATTGGCACACCACTTCAGGGGGTACCGGTCATTTCATGCAGAGAGATACGAGATTGTATAGCGCGTCTGTTGGTTTGTAGACGTGCCGAGTGATAGAATACATGATTCCGAAATATGAAGATTGCCCTGGTACATGACTATTTGGTGCAGTACGGAGGAGCCGAGCGGGTACTCGAGGCTTTTACTGAATTGTACCCGTATGCACCAATCTATACGCTCATCCATGATCCGGAAGCGATGCATGGTGTTTTTTTTGATAAGCGGATATACACTTCGTTTCTTCAAAAGTACCGTTTTGTACGCAAGCACCACCGATTGTTCCCGTCGCTCATGCCACTTGCTATTGAACAATTTGATTTCTCGAAGTATGATGTGGTGCTTTCAGACTCATCGAGCTATGCTAAGGGCGTGATTACTCGTCCCGAGACACTGCACATTTCGTATATACATACGCCGATGCGTTATGCTTGGGATGATTGTCAGAAATATACGGAAGATTTTGGCTTTCCCCGTTTTGTGAAAAAGTTGGTGCCGTTTTTCATGAATGCCATTCGTTTATGGGATCGGGCGAGTGCCGAGCGAGTTGATCGTGTCATAGCGAATTCTCATTTCGTTGCTGCGCGTATCCGGAAGTATTATCGAAAGGAAGTCACCGTTATTCATCCGCCGGTAGAGATGAGTCGTTTCAGTATCGTATCGGTTCAGGGTGATTATTATCTTATGGTCGGACGTCTTATCGCTTACAAGCGGCACGACATTGCCATTGATGCATTCAATCAGCTCGGACTACCGCTTAAAATCATCGGGCGTGGTCCGGAGCTGGAGCGCTTGAAAAGCCTGGCGGGCCCAACGATTCAGTTTCTTGGTCGAGTAGATGAAGCGGACCTGCCGAAATATTATGCTGAGTGCCGTGGTTTTGTTTTTCCGCAGGAAGAAGATTTCGGTATCGTCGCCATTGAGGCGTTGGCCTCCGGACGGCCACTGGTTGCCTATCGGGGCGGAGATATCCCCGAACATGTGCAGGAGGGGAAGATGGGCGTTTTTTTCGAAGAGCAGACGAGTCAGGCGATCGTAGATGCGGTGCAGCGTTTCGAGGGTTTGTCTTTCGATCCCGAATATATCCGTTCACAGGTGGTCCGTTTTGACAAAGAGCAGTTTCGGGTTAAGATGAAACACTATATTGAGAGCGAAGTATTCGCGCATGTGGCGAGGCGGTCTCAGGCAGGGAAACGCGCCATATCATAGACCTATCTTATGGAATTCCGAGATATTGTGAAGCGGTATTGGGAAGAACGGAGGCTTTTCGCTGTGATTATGGCGTGTGCTTTTTTTCTGGCGTTTGTGTGGCAGATGAGTCAGCCGATGCATTACCGGGCGGCGCTCCTCCTAAATGTCGGTCGGAAGGGCGAGCAGGCAATATCTGGAGATGAGTATGCTTATGACAGTTTTTACCGGTTGCAGGCGGATGAACGTTTTGGAGATACAGTAGTACGATGGCTGCAGTCACCGAGGGTAGTGTCCGATATTCTGACGGAATCAGGATTGGATAGTGCTTTGTACTCGGAGCGCGCGTTGAAGCGTCTGATCAGTGCCAAACGACTTTCATCGCAGGTCATCGAACTTTCCTTTGAAAATCGAGAACAAGCAGTACTCGAGAGAGAGGCGGATGCCATCGTGAAGGTGCTGAATGTATACACTGACAATCTGAATCAAGGAGAAGCAAATAAGGGGTGGTTTGTGGTAGTCGGTAGCGAACCGGTGTTGTCTGATGCGCGGGTAACCTGGCTCTCGGCAGCACTCGTAGGGGTGCTCGCTGGTGGTTTTGTAGGGCTTTGGGGCATTGCGATTTTGATTTCTTGGAAAGCACCGGAGGAACGGCACAAACGGGAGAGAAGGGTATAAGGTTTTGACGCAGGGTGTACTGGTATGAGAATCGGGATCGACACGCGTTGCCTACAGGGAGGAATACATTCGGGAGTCGAAGAATATGTTCGGACGCTCTGCGAAGCACTCTTCAGACAGGATACGGAGAACACCTTTGTGCTTTTTGTGAATGCGCATAATATCGCTCAGTCCGATTTTGGCTGGGTGAAGCAATATCCGAATGTTACTGTTCGAACCTTTCGCTGGCCGAACAAGCTGCTGAATTTTTGTTTTTGGTATTTCAACTGGCCAAAGGTAGACCAGATGCTTGGGGGTGTGGATGTATTTTTTTTGCCGAATCTTAATTTTATCGCACTCTCACAGAAGGCGCGGCTTGTGGTTACCGCGCACGATCTTTCGTTTGAACTGTTCCCCGAAACTTTTTCTTGGAAGCGGCGGCTGTGGCACGTTTTTGTGAATTTTCGAAAGCTCGTGCGGCGTGCTGACCAGATTATTGCGGTTTCGCAATCAACAGCGGATGATTTGCGCGCGGTGTATCATACGCCATCGGAGAAGATTACTGTGATATGGAGCGGAGTGCGTGATGTTTTTCGTCCTGTGAGTCGCAATGATGTTTCGCTTTTAGCGATTCAGAAGAGGTATCACCTGCCGTACAAATTTATCCTCTCCTTTGGGACCATAGAACCGCGGAAGAATCTTATTGCTTTGCTTCAGGCATTCGAAACTATGCACGCGAGCGGACACCTTGAACTGACCAAGTATTCCTTAGTGATTGCGGGTCATGACGGTTGGGATTCTCAGGAATTTTTTGAACGGGTAGAACAATCACCAGTAAAGGAAAAAATTATTTTGACTGGTTTTGTGGCTGATGAGGATAAATCTGGTATGTATTCGCTTGCCACTGTTTTTGTATATCCTTCGTTGTATGAGGGTTTTGGTTTTCCGCCGCTTGAAGCCCTTGCTTGCGGCGTGCCGGTTATCGCTTCGCACGCTTCATCTGTACCTGAGGTTGTGGGCACGAGTGCTGTGCTGATCGATCCATACAGACCAGAAGAAATCCTGCAGTCGTTGCGTCAAGTATTGCTTTCTAAAGAGTTACGGGACGCACTGCGTTTAGCTGGACCAGTCCAAGCAGCACAATTCTCTTGGGACAAGACCGCCAGGGCATTATCTGTATGTTTGCAGAAATAACGAGCTGTCTGTGTTAGGGAAGTAGGATGGATCTCTGCGCACATGGCTTGGATACTTGATATAAGAAAATACCAGCCAATGTACTGGCCGGTATTTTGTTCGACAATGGTAGTTTGCGCGTTTTCGTGGAGCACGTGAGGGGAACTACAAGAGTTCGCTTATTTTTTCCCTTCAGCGATCACGTGTACAAAAGTACGTTTGACAAGTCGCCCGGTGAAACTCACGACCTTCTTCACCTGAAACCGTACTTTACCATTGATCATGGCAAATAATGTGTCATCGCAGGCGCGAGCTACCCCGGTACCTGGATGAAACTTTGTTCCGCGTTGACGGAGAATAATATTGCCGATTTCCGCTAATTGATCGCCGAAGATCTTGATGCCAAGACGCTGGGATGCCGAATCGCGGCCTAGACTGGTGGAACCACCGGCTTTTCTATGTGCCATAGTGTTTCAGATATTACGTATTTATCATCTGTGCAGTATACTGGGAGAGTATAACATGCTTTTGGGGACTGTCAATATTCTCTTGATACTATGGAACGGGATCTTTTTTTGGTGCGGATATGGAAATCAGTTCGGAAGTGGTTGAAGAGGCACGAGAATGCATTGGTGATTCTGGTTGGATTATTGGCGGTCGGCACACTTACCTTCGAGGCTGGGTTGATTCAGGGAGCTTCGAGGAATCAAGGGTCACTTCGGATCGAACTGGTACCTGAGACACAGGAGACACAGGGAACACTCGCTGGTGGAGATGTGGCGAAAGTGGAGTCGGAACGACACACTGAAACAGGATCGCGGGATGTCAGCCAGACTTCATCAGAATCTTGTATGTTTGTCGCGAGTCGAAATTCCAAGCTCTATCATTCAGCGACGTGCGCGGTAGTCAAGCGCATCAAACCAGCCAATAAATTATGTTTTCGGAGTTCGAACGAGGCTGTGGCACGTGGTTTGAAACCTGGGTGTGTAGAATAATGGTTGTGCTTGTGAGAAAGGAGAGATGTGCGGTACAATGAGCAAAAATATGTCGTCTACTATTTTACACACTGAACATTACAATAGGAAGCAAGCTCTTAATATATCCCTGCTTTCTTTTTTGTTAGGGTTTATCGACGCCTTCATCATTTATGTGTTGTCGAGTTATTTTTCCGGTATCGTTGGCGAGCAATTGGTTGGTGTGGTCTACTTGATTACGTTCAGTATCCATTTCGGTCTTTTGCTTTCACTGGATACTATTATTGGTCGCATTGGTAGGGTGAGGTACCTGCTGTTTTGTTTGGGTATAGCCTTGCTCGCTATTGGTCTTTTGCCTGTTATTCCGTCAAGTGTTTTTGGAATCTTTCTGGGCATTGCGTATCTGGCATTTTCCAATACGGTATGGGTGGCATTGGATGTGTTACTGGAAGGATATTCTGAGGATCGACGTTCTGGCCGGATACGTGGCTTGCACCTCATGGTGATGAATATCGGATTTCTTTTGGCACCATATCTCTCGATGCATATTCTCTCTCGCTTCGGTCATTCGGCGATTTTTTTGATTGTGTTTGTAGGATACATTGTTGTACTCCTTCTTGCCTTACTGCTCTTCCGCCTTGAAAATCGAAATTCTATCCGCCAAAAGACGGATGTATTTCGATCGCTTCAAGCACTTACTCACGCAACCGATTTACGTCGCATTTTCATTGTGTCGTTCGCGCTCGAATTTTTCTATTCTGTTATGATTATTTATATGGCATTACATCTCCAGGCGATAGGGTTCGATTGGAATGAAATCGGCCTCATCTTTACGGTCATGCTACTCCCATTCGTGTTCATCCAGTATCCGGTTGGCGTATTGGCGGATAAGCGATTTGGAGAGAAAGAATTTCTGGCACTTGCGTTTCTCTTGACGATTGCGACGACTATTGGTATAGCCCTCTATCATGAAAAGAATCTCTTGGTATGGGCAGGACTTCTGTTCTTTTCACGCGTGGGTGTGGCGGCGATTGAAGTGCTGCGCGATTCATATTTCTATAAGCAGATTGATGGAAATGACACCAGAATGATTGCTTTTTTTCGCATGGCTCGGCCATTGGCTAATATTGCTGCCGCGATTATTTCGGTGGCGTTACTTGCATTTTTCTCATTAGTCTCGGTCTTCTTTGCGGTATCGGTCGTGCTGTTTATAGCGCTGTTCCATATTTTTCGACTTACTGACACAGAGAGCGAGTTTGATCAAGCGCGGAAAGGATTACTCGGATAGTCTCTCGGGTGATTTTTTCGTGCTTGAAGAACATGGTATGGTGGTTGGGATCGAGATAGTGTATTAGGGGTGACTAACCGGGTTTTTCCTGTCCGTGAAATGTTTTTTGTTCTATGACTTATCGATTCCAACTTGAACATTTTGAGGGGCCGCTTGACTTATTGCTTTCGCTTATTGAGCGCGAGAAACTCGATATTACCACAGTGAGTCTGGCACAGATCACAGATCAATATCTTGCATACCTCTCACAAGAGAGGCAAGTAACACTTGAGAATCTCACCTCTTTTCTCTCGGTGGCTTCTCGATTGCTGCTCATTAAGTCTCGTGCGCTTCTGCCAATTCTCTCTTTTACCGAAGAAGAGGAATCAGAGGTGGCGAATCTTGAGTGGCAATTGTTTCACTATAAGCGTTTTCGAGATGCTGCCTTGACACTCGGGACATTATTTTCAGCTCGGCAGGCAGCCTTCGCTCGAGAGAGTTTCTTAGGTTCACGGGTGGTTTTCTATCCACCGAAATGTGTTTCCAGGGATGATTTGGCTCATTATTTCCGTTCGCTTCTCGGGAACATTCCGATTGACGAGGAAATTCCTGAAGCGGTGGTCGTGCCAACGGTATCGCTGGAAGATCGTATCGTCCATTTGCAACAGCATCTGACGAGTCGGATAGAAACCTCGTTTTCTGTCTTTTTGTCTCCCACAAAGAATAAGTCAGAGGTTATTATCTCATTTTTGGCTCTTCTTGAGTTGATCAAACAGTGTTTTCTAATAGCGGAGCAGCAGAGCGTGCTGCACGATATTCGTTTGCGGCGTATCGAGTCCGTATCGGCTGATCCTACCCGGATTATTCCGGAATCAAGAGAAAAACCTTTGTGAGGATTCTGGTATGCGTTTTGCCTTACGAGTATCATGATCTGGGGATGAGGTGCTTGTGTAGTGATGGCATTTGACCAAAAAAAGGTATCGATCTTGTATGACTCGCCTTTTGCTTGAGGTGTTTATGTGTTGCGGAATCGCCTCTTTCTGAAAAACCAGTTATACTGGAAGCCGGTGCAAGCCATTTACCTGTGATGGGTTTTGTATATGCGACGACATGTGTCACAACAATCATTTCTTCTTCTTGGAGGTGAGGGCTTCGTTGGCAGGAACATTGCGTCTTATTTGTCCGAGCGAAACAGATGCGTGTCTGTCGGTGACGAGCAATCTCTTTTCGAGAAGAGACAGGATACGTTTTGTCTCGCCAATCCTTATGCAGTGCCTCTTGATCAGAGAAGCGATGTGGTGATCCACTTGATCGACCATAAAGTGGGTGAGGATATTTTTCTGGAACAAGAAAAAAAACTGGTGGCCAACATCGGTCTGGATGCCAATCAGCATTTGATCCTGCTTTCTTCCGCGGTGGTGTATGTCAATGCGAGTTCGGAATACGGACGAAGAAAACAGATGCTTGAGCAGTTTTATACGACCTATTGTCGGAAGAACGGAATAAAACTCACCATTCTCCGTCTATTCAATACCTTCGGGCCGTATCAGGTTCCCTATCGGCAGGGAAGCTTGGTGGGTAATTTGATTTATCATTTTCTGAGTCATCAGGAGAGCGTGATAAACGATAAGGAAGCGACTCGGGATTTTGTTTATGCCGGAGACATACCTCAGTTTATTGAATACGTCATCGCGCATAAGATCGTGGGGATTCATGATATCGGATCAGGAAGACTCATTAGTTTGGAAGCACTTATCATGCTGCTGAGTACGCGGGTATTGAAGAGCGTTTTGGATATATCCTATCGCGGTTTGAGCGAATCAATACCGAGTCGTTGCGCGGCGGGTTTGCTGGTAGATAAGATACCTGTCAAAGACCTGGAACAGGGACTGAATGAGACGGTGGATTTTTATCGGGATAATATGTCTGTTTTGGAACGCTATGTCAAATGAGAACGGAAAGAATGTTCTGATTATCGGAGCAGGGAAAGCTGGACGGTTACTCATGCGTAATATCCATTCAGAGGTCACCGGTGTGCACGTTATTGGATGTGTCGATGATCGAATCCCGAAAAATCTCTCAATGCGGTACCTTGGAAACATCGATGAACTTTCAAAACTGGTAAAAATTTACCGGGTTGATGAAATGATTATCGCCATTCCTTCAGCTGATGGCGCGCTGGTTCGGCGGGTTCTCATGGGGAGTATGACAAATCGCATACCGATCCGGATTGTACCGCGTAGTTTACACGTCATTAGTACCAGCGAAGTGAGATATTCCGAGGTCAAGGATTTGAATGCGGAGGATTTCCTTGGTCGTCCGTTTTTGGATAAACATATTGTTAAGTTTAAAGAGTTTTATCGCGGGAAAACGGTTTTTATTACCGGAGGAGCAGGATCGATTGGGTCGGAAATTGTTCGTCAATTGATCGACCTGGAGGTGAAAAAGGTCGTTGTGTATGATAACTCTGAATATCTCCTGTTTCTTCTTGAGCAGCAGTTGAAAGAACGCGGGGTACGTGATCGGTGCGAGTTGATCCTTGGAAATATCCTGCATAACAGAAAATTAGACATCTTATTCTCGAACATCAAGCCAGATGTGGTGTTTCATGCGGCTGCCTATAAGCATGTGCATCTTATGCAGGATAATATCGATGAGGCAGTTTACAATAATGTGATTGGAACCAAACGTGTGATTGACGTGGCGATCAATCATGGTGTCTCCTTATTCGTTTTTATCTCGACAGACAAGGTGGTTCATCCGACGAGCATCATGGGTGCAACCAAGAAGTTGTGCGAGTATTATATTCAAAACCTTCGTCCGAAGAAAATGAAGATTAATATCGTGCGTTTTGGAAATGTCATCAACTCGAACGGCTCGGCGCTTCCTCTGTTTGAGCGTCAGATAGCTTTGTACAAGTATGTGATGGTGACGCATAAGGATATGCAACGTTTTTTTATGTCGATCCGTGAGGCAGCATCGTTGGTGATTGAAAGTGCAGTTCGGGGTGGATTGCATACGATCCGTATTCTCAATATGGGTGAGTTGATCGGTATTTATGAAGTTGCGCTCTGTCTTATTCGTTCGAAGAATCTTATCCCGGAGGAGGACGTAGATATTCGAATTATTGGTCTTCGGAAGGGTGAGAAGCTGGTCGAAGAACTGTATACTGAACGCGAGAAAAAAGATGCGGTTCAGACACGGTCGGGTCGTATTTTTTCTTTGAAAAGTCACGAATTGTGTCCAGTAAACATTGAACAGGTATTGTCTGAGTTGGAGGAATTCGTAAAAAATGGTGCGAGTCAGGAAGTGCTTCGGAAGCAGATTCGAGCAATCTTTCCTTCTATTCAGGGGTAAGTGACATATCACTCCATTACGTATGTCTGAAAAGAGCATTCGGAAACAGTTGGGAATCAGTTCTGCGGGTTGGATACTCGGATTTTTGCTTTCCTATTTTATATTAAGCACCGCGTTGTATTTTGTGTTTTTTCGTCACGATTCTTACTTGTCTGGTATGTTGACTGCGGGAGTATTGTATCTGTGTGGAACGGCAATAAAGAGATATTTGAAATAAACTTTTTATGAAGAAGGAATTACTGGCGGGTATGAAGGCCGGGATGTTGTTTTTTGGAGAACGGACGAGCGCGCTGGTGAATGCGGTCTTGTTGACGTTGGTGTATGTTCTTGGTGTCGGAAGTATGAATCTGCTAGCAAGAATAGTGGGGAAAAAATTCCTCGAACTCGATCTTGGTGGTACATCGTATTGGGTCGAGAAACATGAAGTACCAGAGAAACTTCGGCGCTATTATCGGCAATTTTAAACGCGTGTCTATGAATATACTTGGCATCGCCTGTTATTATCACGACTCCTCGGCCACGCTGGTACGGGATGGCATGGTGGTAGCCGCCGCCGAGGAAGAGCGATTCTCTCGTGTAAAGCATGATCATGGATTTCCTGCGCAAGCTATTGCTTTTTGTCTTCGTTCAGGCGGTATCAGTATAGATGATGTTGATTACATAGCGTTTTACGAGCGTCCGGTTCTGAAGTTTGAGCGGGTGCTGTCTCAGCATTTGCACATGTTCCCTTTGAGCCTCAAAACTTTTCTTGCATCTATGCCGTCGTGGCTTTCTGAGAAACTCCGGGTGCGTAGAATGATGAGGAAGCATCTGGGTTATACCGGCCCTATTCTTTTTGTGGGGCATCATCAGTCACATGCTGCTGCCGCGTTTTTACCGAGTCCTTTTGAGACCGCTGCCATATTGACCGTGGATGGTGTTGGGGAGTGGCAGACGACGACATTGGGAAGGGGCCAGGGGACGAGTGTCGAGCTGACACATGAGATTTCTTTTCCTCATTCTATCGGATTGCTGTACTCGACTATCACTGCGTATCTCGGTTTTAGCGTGAATAATTCTGAGTATAAAGTGATGGGACTGGCACCGTGTGGTTGCATGATTCGGGAGCAGAATCCCTATTACAAAAAATTACAGCAAGTTGTTGATGTGAAGCCGGATGGGAGTTTCCGTTTGCGCATGGAGTACTTCTCATTTCATTTTGGGGATCGTATGCCTTCTCGGAAACTCTGTGACTTGCTCGGTGGTCCGGTTGCACCGCGTGATGTCGAGATGACTCAGAGGCACAAGGACATCGCCGCCGCTCTCCAGTTATTGACCGAAGATGTGCTGACTCTTATTCTCAAACACTTGCATGCATTCACCCGATTGGATCGAGTGGTACTTGCGGGTGGCGTTGCTTTGAATAGCGTGTTTAATGGCAGAATATTAACTGAGTCTCCTTTTAGGGAAGTTTGGATTCAACCGAATGCTTCGGATGGAGGGTCGAGTATGGGAGCGGCACTTTTTTTGTGGAACAGTATTTTGAACAAAGAACGAGTGTATACGCTGGAATCCCCATATCTTGGGCCAGCATATTCCGATGAAGAAATCCAGTCATTTCTAGACGCGAAACACGTGGTATACAAGAAATGGCATTCAGATGCTGAGGTTATCATCGATACCGCGAAGTTGATTTCGGAGAATCAGGTGGTGGGTTGGTTTCAGGCGGGTATGGAATGGGGGCCACGAGCGTTGGGTTCTCGGAGCATACTCTCCAACGCAACTGATCCGAAGATGCAGGAGATATTGAATGTCAAGGTAAAACATCGAGAGAAGTTCCGTCCATTTGCTCCAGCGGTCTGTGCAGATGACGCTCTGGAGTATTTTGAGTGCGATACGCCGATACCATTATCGACGGATTATATGCTTATGGTGTATCCTGTCCGGCCAGAGTATCGAAATAGGATACCCGCCGTGACTCATGTAGACGGATCAGGACGGTTGCAGACAGTGCAGAGGAGTCAAAATCCTCTCTACTATGATCTGATTAAGGCCTGCGGTGCCGGATCGGGTATACCCATTATCGTGAATACCTCCTTCAATATTCGAGGTGAACCGATCGTATGTTCCCCGGAGGACGCATATCGTTGTATGATGGGTACGGGTATCGATGCCTTGGTTATTGGCCATTATGTGATACATCGACAGGAAAATACGCAAGATATATGGGATAGTGAATCCATAGCGCGTGATTAAACCAATATTTGGAATTGAGATATGCACAGGAGGAGGGAGTGGTTATTCGGGATACTTACCGTTTCGTTTTTCGGCATACTTATTTTTGGGGGAGCGGAATCGTACTTTCGATTTTTTAATCCGCAACTGCCGGCATTTTTGCGTCCGGATCCAGTTGTGGGCACAATGCATTTCTCTGAGTATACTGTTCGTCAGAACAATACGTGCATCCGGGCCGTGACACGGTTTAATCAGGAGGGAATGCATGATATTGACCATACGAAACCGAAACCAACGGGAGTATATCGGATTGCTGTGATCGGGGATTCATACGTTGAGGCTATGCAATCCTCTTTGGAGCAGTCTTTTTTTAAAGTGATGGAACAACAACTTCGAGATCGTGGATACTCGGTTGAAGTACTCGCTTTCGGTGTTGGTGGTTTCGGAACGTTACAAGAGTATTATTTACTTCGTGATTATGCGCTTCAATATACGCCGGATCTGGTGATTCTTGCGTTTACTTCTGGGAACGATGTTCGCAATAATTCCCTTGACTTAGAAAAAAGTTTGGATATGCCTTATGCGGTTTTGCGTGAAGACCAGAGTCTTGAGTTTTCACCGTTCATGCTTCGACAGGAGTATACCCAGGCATTCCAGAGTCCACTGCGCACGCTCATCTTTGAGCGTTCGCATGTGGTACGTTTTCTCTACCGACTCTCCAATTATTCGAATACCTTTCGGAATCTTCTGGCATTCTTTCATTTGCATACACCAGTGGCAAAGGAAGGTCAGGTGAAAGATATTTCCGAGGAAGTCTATTTCGTTGATGTTCCGCAGGCATGGAGTCAATCCTGGGAAGTTACTGAAGCTTTGATACGGAAAATGCGTGATGATACCAAGGCGAACGATGCGTCTTTCCTTCTGTTTTCTCTTTCAAACGATGTACAGTTGTCAGAAACGGCCTTTCAAAAGGTCCAGCAGAAGAATCCAGGAGTGGAGCTCAATGCCGAATTACCAGAACAACGTCTGTCCGCTCTTGCTGATCGGAATCGCATACCGTATCTTTCAGCTTTGCCGTGGATGCGAGATTTGGACGCTACGGGTGTTGTGGTGCATCCTGTGTGTCATGGGCATTGGTCAGTGGAAGCGAGTCGGGTAGCCGGTGAACATTTGTCCGATTTTGTAGCAGCGACGTTCTTAAAACAGGAATAATCTGTATAATTGATTTCTTATGAAAGAAGAGCATGACCCTTCATTTATCGCCGATTTACTCGTTTTTCTTCGTGAGCGGAAAGCTTGGTGGTTGGCTCCGGTAGTGATTATGTTGCTTGCGGTTGGATCGCTCATTATTCTCGGAGGGAGTAGTGTGTTGAGCCCATTTATTTACAGTCTTTTCTAGTGATACGAGCGATAAATAGAGAAAGAACGAAGGTTCCTATTCTTTCGTGTGATCAGCACTAGTATTGCCCATGAAAAAAGATGCCAGCTGCCGCTCCGAGTAAGGATACGTTATCTCCGAGTTTGGTTGCGTGTATATCTGGGGTGGGGAGATAGGTATCTACGTGGCGCAACATGGCCGGGAGAATCCATTCTTGGTTATGTAGGAAGACGCTCCCGCCAAAAATGACCCTCTCTGGTTCATAGGCGACAATGAGACTGGAGAGGCCATTGCCGTTGATACGCCCGAGTTCTTCTAAGAATTGGAGGGCCGTCGGCTCTTGTTTTCGTGCGGATTCAAAAATATCCTTCGCTGTAACATGGGCGAGATGGTAGGATAGACCTCTTTGTTTACAGAATAGTGCGAAAATGCGGGGTAGATTCTGACCAGAGGCACAGGTATTCCAGTGGTATGGGTCATCTGAGACTATGAAACGTCCGATTTCAGTGGCATTGCCATTGCGCCCTATGAGGAGCCGGTTGTTTATGATGGCTCCACCGCCGATACCGGTAGAAATGGTTACATAGACCAGATTGGCGATATCCTGTCCATTTCCAAAAAATTTCTCTCCTAGTACGGCGGCGTGGGTATCCTTGAAGAGTGAGACCGGGCGTCCGAAAGCTTCTTCGAGTGGTTTTACCAGAGGGACTTGTCCAAGTGGGATATTGGGGCAGTGAGCGATGATACCTTGCGTGAGATCCAGAGGACCAGCACTGCTGATACTGATAGGAAGCAAGTGACTTTTTTCTGAACGGTCTATTTTTCGAATCAGTCTGATAATTTCTTCGCTCACTACTTTTCCATCAGAACCAGATTTTGGTGTCGAAACGGACTGTTTGTCTGTGAGAGTACCATTGCGGTGGACGCGAGCCACTCGGAGATTGGTCCCGCCAATATCGACACAAATGACCTCGTCGACTGGTTGATTTCCGGAAATGATTTTTTGAGTCTGCATATATTTTTTTGATTTTGATCACTACCAGTGTATCATGCCCAACCCCAAATTTGTCTTATAGCTTCATTCGATGCGCAGGGGACAATCTCGGCCACCTCTCTTGGCTGATGATGTTGTATGTCTTTGCGCCTGTTTGCGAGAGCTGAACGTACCGGTTGACATGTATATTGAGGAACTTGGGTGGTACCACTCTGAATTTGTGACTCTTTTTGATAACACTCGTGGAATAAGTACACATTGCCACTGTTCATTATTTTTGTTATTTCAACATTTATCTATAGTTTTATCAAATCAAAATGAGGCGGGTGACAAAGGGAGAAGGGTATGATAACGTAAGAAAAGCTTTACAGAGACTTAACACTTGAAACGACTTTTATGATCGATAGGAATACGACGGTGTGCATCTCGCTTGCCGAAAAGCCAGGGAACTTAGGAGCGACAATTTTCAATACTGCTTTTCAGGAATTGGGGATGAATTATATTTACAAGCCTTTCTTGGTACGGAGTGATGATTTGCAGAATGCGATTCTTGGTATTCGAGCTCTCGGTATCCGAGGGTGTGGTGTTTCTATGCCGTACAAGGTGACGGTGATGCAATACTTGGATGAGATTGACCCAGTAGCTCGAGAAATTGGAGCTGTGAATACGATTGTGAATCATGATGGAAAACTTATCGGGTACAACACTGACTTTGAGGGAGTACGTGCCATCACGAAGCATGAGTACAAAGTCAAAAGAAAAACGACATTGCTCGTAGGAGCGGGCGGGGTTGCTCGAGCGATCATCTGTGCGCTGAAGGAAAACCAAGCAGGTGAAATTGCTATCACTGCTCGTGGTGATGAAGAAGCTCGAGTGTTAGCTGAGCAGTTCCACTTGCGTTTTATTCCATGGAGTAATCCAGTGCTTGCTTCGGCTGATCTTCTTATTAACGCCACTCCGGTGGGGATGCAGAAGGGTGAAGCGATGATCTTTTCGGATGAGGCTCTCCGCAAGTGTGAGGCTGTTTTGGATGTGGTCGTGAGTGCCACTGATACGGAACTGGTCCGTAGAGCTAAGGAGATGAACAAAGTGGCTCTCCCTGGTATCCAGATGTCTGTTATTCAGTCGATAGCCCAGTTTAAGCTTTATACCTGTCCTGATATCTCAGAAAGTATCGTCAAGAAGGGAATAACCTGTTTTTTCCAGAATAACTAGCCTTTAAATTGAGTTTCTACGAAGATTATGAAATATAAGGTCTGCATCTTGGCGGCAGGGGCCGGAACGAGAATGGGCGAGTCATCGAATCATATCAATAAGGCGGTTTTGCCGGTGAATGGTAAGGCGGTTATTTCTCATATCATTGAAAAGTTTCCGAACGAGGTGGAGATAGTGATTGCGGTCGGACACAAAAAGGAGACGGTGATTGATTATCTCATGCTCGCCTATCCGGAGCGAAAATTTACCTTTGTGGAGGTTGATAAAATCGTTGGTCCGGGGACGGGTCCGGGGTATTCGCTTCTGCAGTGCAAGCCTCATCTTCACGGCCCCTTTATCTTCTTGGCGGTCGACACAATTGTCCTTGAGGAAATACCCGCACCAGATCATAACTGGTTTGGTATCTCTCCGGTGAAAGAGACAGAGCGCTATTGTACGGTAAGAATAAAGAATAATCTCATTTATCAGTTGGATGATAAGACGAAGAACGATAATAAGTTCGCCTTTATCGGTTTGGCAGGTGTCAAAGATCATGAGGCATTTTTTGACTCTTTGGAGAAGAATAAATTAGTGGCCAATGGAGAGGTCCAGGTATCGAATGGATTCAGTGGTCTCATTGATCATAAATTGGTTCCGACCGGTTTTACTTGGTTTGATACTGGTACTCAGGCGAACTACGTGGAAACCAATAAAAACTTAAGTGGCGCCAAAGCTCAGTTTGACTTTAGTAAAGGGGGTGAGTACCTCTATTTCGTGAATGATCGAGTTATCAAGTTTTTTGCTGATGTTACTATCGCTCAGCATCGTTATGAACGGGCGGTGAACAATCTTTCTGGGCTATGTCCAAGGATCGAAGGGTACCGAGGACATTTTTACTCTTATAAGAAAGTCTCAGGGCAGACCCTGTATACAGTGCTGAATACGAAGATTATCCGGGATTTTCTCGGGTGGACAAAGATGAATCTTTGGAAGAAAATGACAGTTGCGCCCGAAGAAATGACTCAGTTTCAGCAAGCCTGTCGAGACTTCTATCATACAAAGACACTGAAGCGTCTCGAAATGTTTTATAAGAAGTCTGAGATTGAGGATGGGGAAAGTCTCATAAACGGAGTCGTAGTGCCGCCATTGCAGGAACTGCTCGTGAAAATTGATTGGGATTATCTCACCGAGGGGACTCCTTCCAATTTTCATGGTGATTTTCAGTTTGACAACGTTTTGGTCACGCGGGACCCGGTCAGTAATTTGGAGAAATTCGTTCTGATTGATTGGCGACAAGATTTTGGTGGTTCGACCAAGATAGGGGATTTGTACTATGATCTGGCGAAACTGTATGGGGGGATGACCATTTCGTATCCACTGATCAAAGCAGGAATGTTTACTTTCGATATGAGCGGATCGAGCGTGTATTACAATTTCTACCTCACCAACGAACTGGTGGAAGCGAAAAATGAGTATGAATCATTCATTCTGAGGAATGGTTATGACCTGAGGAAGATCAAACTTCTTGCTGCGCTCATTTTCCTCAATATGTCACCAATGCATAACCACCCATTCGATCTCATGCTCTACTATTTAGGAAAAAATACGCTCAATAGATTGTTAAACATCGCATAGTATATGGAAGTAGCACAAACGTACGGAAAAATTCGAGCTGATCTCGGTATCGGGCCAATGAGTACCGAAGCTATCGAGGCCGCTTTTCGTTATTCTCATTACCATCGCAGACAGCTCATGCTTATTCCTTCGAAGAATCAGGTTGATGCTCACGGTGGCTACGTGAACGGTTGGACGACTCAGCAGTTTATGGAGTTTGTGCGCGATATGCGTACGACATATGAACACAGCGATGTGCTCATATGTCGTGACCATTGTGGCCCGGGCTTCAATGGTAATTATGATTTGACCGATACTTACGATACGATTCGTGATGATATCGAGAACGGATTTGATCTCATCCATATTGATTACTGTCACTTCAAGGGGACGAAGGATGGGGCACTGATGGAATCCAAAAAGGCTGTTGAGTTTGCTTTGAGTCTCAATCCCAATATCCTGCTGGAAATAGGGACTGATGAAAATCTGGGATCCAACTATAATTTACCGAATATTGCTGAGATCGAGCGGGAAATTGATTATTTCAAAGCGGTTTATACTCCGGAGTTCTATGTGGTCCAGACTGGAAGTTTGGTGAAAGAGATCAATCAGGCCGGAAACTTTAATCGTGAGTTTACTGAAAAAATAGCGGAGTTGCTTCATCGAAAAGGCATGAAGCTGAAAGAGCATAATGATGATTACCTTACTCAGGCGGAAATTCAGATCCGGAAGGGCCTGGTAGACGCGCGGAACATCGCGCCTCAAATTGGTGTTGTGCAGACACAATTGGTTCTTACGAAGTGTTTGATCTATGGTATAGATTTCCAGGAGTTTTTGGACGATGTCTATGCGAGTGGGAAATGGAAGAAGTGGATGCATAATAATACCCCAGATAATAAGTTTCTGTGCGCCGTGATTGCCGGGCACTATCGTTTCAGTTCTGAGAGTTATAAGAAGATCATTGGTGAGCTTTCAGAACGTGAGGATATTAAAGAATCCATTATTAATTCACTTACAGAGATCATAGAACACTATGAGCAGTAGTAATGAGTTTCCGAAACGCGTTATCAAACCATGGGGAGAGGAAATATGGTTAGAATTGAATGACCGATATTGTTATAAGAGGATCAGTATCACGGCCGGTCATCGAACGAGCTTTCAGTATCATGAAAAGAAACGAGAGACAAATTATATCATTGCTGGTGAAGCCGAGGTGTGGCTTGAAAATGAATCTGGAGAAGTTGAGAAGATGCATATGCGGGCGAATGATTTTTTCAATGTTATCCCACCACGGAAACACAGGGTTATCGCGTTGACGGATATCATCTTGCAAGAAGTTTCTACGCCTGAAGTAGACGATGTCATTCGTATAGAAGACGATACCGACCGAAGGGATGGGCGGATTGAATCAGAGCATCAAAAACAGTAGAACGATTTCAGTATGGATACAGCAAAACATGTCTTGAAGAATTTCATATTAGACGTGGATGGGGTTTTTACGGATGGAAAGTTTTACTATACGGTTGACGGGAAGGTGATGAAGCAATTTGGTCCGGAGGATAATGATGCTCTGGATCTACTGAAGGGGAAGCTCGTCATTCATGCCGTTACCGGCGATAAAAGAGGTTTTGGTATTACTCAGAAAAGAATAGCGGATGATATGGGCTTACCGCTTGATTTGGTGAGTACCTTTGATCGGGTCGCATGGATCAGAGAGAGATTCAATTTGGAAGAAACCATATATATGGGGGATGGGATGTTCGATCCATTAGTGTTCCGGGACGTGGCCTATGGTATTGCCCCTGCCAACGCTTTCTACAAAACGAAAGAGGTGGCGGACTATATCACTCACGCTCGAGGAGGTGAAGGCGCTGTAGCAGAGGCTTGCCTGCATATTCTGGAAAAGTTTTTCGAACCTTTTGATCTGCTTTCGCATGATTTCGGTAAGGGTGTCGGGGTGTGGAATAGCAAATGACCTGTATGCGTCTCGTTTTAGTCAATCCACATTACTATAGTTACGGGAAAACCGTCGTGAACGTCCTCTTAGGGCGTAAGGATTTCATGAAGTACCATTACTTTTTGGAATATTATCTGAAAGATGATAATCGGGAAACCGCTCTCTATATCGATGGAACCAAGACGTCTTTTGCCGCGGTGAAGATCGGCTTTCCGTTTTTTCCAAAATTTTTCGTGTTTCTTGAACTGTGTGTATGGATGCTTCTCAATGGAATCAACCCGTTTAAACACAAGATCTATTTTGATCAGAGCCAGCTTGATCCAAAGCGTGATGTGGTAGTGGATTTTGCTAGAGCAAATGTGGGTGTATCAAAACAGGCAAATGTTCCAGTGTTCAAGGGCATGAAAGTGGTTGTTTTGACACACTACTATCTACACCCAGAGGATATCGCGAACAGCCTGCAGTTCGAATCACCCACACTCCTGGTATCGGAAAACGATTTAACGAATGTTCCTTATTTCAAAAAACATTTTCCGACTATACAGTGGGTCTATCAACTCCCATTCACTTTTACGAGTCGTTTTCAGAAGAAAACCAGCTTTGTATCGCGGCTCAATAAATGTTTCGCTCTTGGCACCATCGCGCCTATCGACAAGAAGAATCTCGATTTCATCAGTTTCTTTGGAACCGATGTCCTTCAGCCGATGCGTAAGACAATCATGGAAACACACAGGGCGTATCCCGACGCGCTTGATTCCATGATTAAGCAGTATGAGAATTTCACCTTTATGCGGGAAAATGCCGATGATTCCCTCTTTTTAAAAATGGTCAAACAATATGCACCACGTTTTATTCAGAAGTTAGTGCTCGCGAATCAGCATAAAAAATATTATGCCTTTGATGTGGTACAAAAATACAATCACTATCGGATGTTTGTGTGCCCTGAAGAAAATATTGGTCTCCCTTCAACGAATGTCTTTGAGGGCATGGCGTGTGGCAGTGCTTTTTTTGGTATCGATGATCCCATGTATACGAATCTTGGATTAATGCCTGGGGTACACTATGTGGCCTACGCAAAGGATGATATGGCAGATTTGGTGGAGAAGATTCGTTATTATCAGACGCAACCGGAGCAGCTGGAGGAGATTGCGAGAGCCGGATCTATTTTCGTTCGTGATCGCTTCATGGGTCAAGCCGTAGCAGGACTCTTTTGGAAGGATCTAGAAACGATTTTTCATCGTTTTGTAGTGTCTCAGAGAGTGGAAAGCATCTGTTCATTTCGGGAAAAACCGAGTTAGTCTCAGCGTTCATTTCCCCTCTTTTCCGAGAGGATTATTGGGTATTTTGTCTATCAGCAAGCGAAAGAGTGTTTCATATCCGAGAATGATTTGTTTCGTAGAGTAGTGGTCTTGGCAGTACTGTCGTCCTTGTCGAGCGAGCGATCTCCTTTTTTGTGAATCTGTGAAAAGGAGTTTCAGATTGTGCTCCCACGCCTCTTCTGTGGCACAGAGAATCGCTGGTGAGCCAAGATATGCTGGAACGGGACTAGCCAATATGGGGAGACCCATGGCCATTGGGAGCCCTATCTTGGAAAAGCTGTGGCCATAATTTGTTGTGTCAGTCAGGTTGCGAGGAGCAATGAAAATGTCGCCTTGGGTGAGTTGAGTACGGATTTTGCTTTGTTGGTACCGGATAAAGACACATTCGATACCGTCGATAGAAATGTGCGGATCTTTTTCACAGAGGAAAAGTATGGAAAATGGGTGGCGTTTTCGAAATGACTTCAGCACTCGTTCGATGAAGAGCACTTCTGAAGCCTTTTGGGCGTAGCCGGCGTAGACAAGGGTCGTGGGTAAGGGGTCAGTATTCTTCTCTACAGAAAAAATGTCGTTTGGTATATGCTCTTCTATGAGGGAAACCGGGTGGTTTGGAAAAGTCTTTTGGGCGCTATTGAGGAGGTATCGACTGGAAACAAGGAGGTGATCGGTGAGTTTCACGAATGCTTGGACGTCTTGATTGTGCTCAAAGACGGTCGTGTTAAGGTCGAGTATGATTTTCACTCCCTTTTTGCTCAGGGTCTGTGCTAGGGCGAAATGTTTTTTTCGGAATGCTTTTTGGAAAATAACGATATCGTATCTTCTCCATGGCCTGTAGAGCTCTAAAAGAAAATGGCTTGTGTCTGAGAAGGAGAGAATGATATCGTAGACGCGCATTCGGGTGGATGCCATCACCAGAGAATAGGGGAGCGGCGGTACGTCTAAAATAAAGCCTATTCGATTTTTTGTCTGTGGCATGGAGAAGGTTTTGAGGCACTCTTTGAGCAGAAACAACATACGGTTGGGGCTATGGCGGGAAGTTTTGTTGAAGGAGGTTACCTCGTTACTTGAGCAAACGTAGTGTATTATAGCAAAAAAAATGACCAAACGTGGCTTGTGTTCAGAATGATCATTGTACGGTATAATCGAGTACGTATTACGTTATAAGGATGGTCCATGTTCACAGGTATAGAAAACTTACTTGACAGGATAGGAAAAAAGGTTGGTCTCAATCTTGCGTCGCATATAAAAAACGGCAAGTGGATTTTTTTGAAATTCGGCGTTGCGGCTCTTGGGGGGTGGTTACTCTCTTTGGCATTCGCACGATTGGGAACGAAAGAAACCATTGGTCAATACCAGTACATCTTGTCTTTACTCACTGTTGTTTCTCTGTGTTCATTACCCGGATTGAACACCGCAGCCCTTGAAGCAGTAGCGAAAGGGCGGGAGGCGGGTGTGATCAAAGCGGTACGGTTGAGTTTTCTTTTCAGTCTGCTGGGGGTAGTTTCACTGGTTGGTCTCGGGTTGTACCATATCTTTTTCAAAGACAACCTCTTGATAGGAGAAACTCTGATTATAGTGGGATTGTTGTGCCCGCTCTATTACGCGTTTAATACGTGGAATATCTACTATGATGGGAAATCACTCTTTAAAGAGTCTGCCCTCAGAATGATTGTTTTGTATATTGCTCTGAATGTTTCTCTCGTCCTCGGGTTATTCTTGAAGTTAAACGTTCTCGGATTAGTGTTGGTGTACCTGCTGGTGAACATCATTTTGTTTATATATTACTTTCTTGAAGTAGTGCGAAAAATAAAAAATTTTTCTGATAATGATATTGATTTCAAATTTGGTGTCAATTCTTCCATTCAAAGATTTGTCTTTAGCTTGTCTAATAACATCCCGCCCCTTATCATATCGGTCCTTTTCGGGATTGAGTCTGTAGCTATTTACTATATTGGATATTATATGATCAATGCTGGATCCTCCCTGATGGGTATGTTGGGATATTTGTACATCCCAGCTCTTTTCAGGGGAGAGAAATTGAATCATAAGAATATCATTTTCCAAAATATAAGTATCGGCATTCTTTTTTGGGTGGGTTTCATTCTTTTTCTCAAGTATTTTTTTATTTTGATGTACGGTGCAGAATATGTTGAAAGTCGGCAACTCGCATTTCACCTTTCTTTTCTTATAGCATTGGTGCCCTTGAAAATATTTTTGACGAACTTCTTTCTCACTGGCAAAAAAAATTGGACTATCATCACCGTCGTCAGTATAGCCAATCTTTTCGCTTTGGGATTATTCTATTTGGTCCGGGGTTACGGTTTTTCAATAAGTACGGTAGTATATCTCTATGCTCTTGAACTCATGATCATTACCCCTTTATTTTTCATGTATGTGAAAGGGAATATTGACAGTCCTTTTTTAAGAAGTTTTAAAACACGAGAAAATGTATGATGTCACAAGAAATCAGTATGGGTTTGAAGAAGATAGCATTGCTCTTCAAAAATAGAAACAACCGTCCTCGTTGCCGAATGCTTGATTTAGCCATGGATCTTGTGCGGCATAGCAAGGTGGAAGGGGACTATTTTGAGTTTGGGGTTTATCGGGGCTTAACGTTCCAATACGCCTATCACTCTGCTCAATTGCGCCAGAGAACCTCCATGAACTTTTTTGCTTTTGACTCCTTTCAGGGTTTTTCTGATCCACGAGGCAACGATACCACTGGAGTGATCGTCAAGGGTACAAGAGACTGTTCTGAGAAGGAATTTTGTGAAGTGGTTCGTTCGCACGGAGTGAATATGCGTAGAGTACACACCATACCAGGTTGGTTTGAAGAGACGCTCATCGGTGAGGGCAAGGAAAAAACACGAGAGAAAGTAGGGACGAGAAAGGTTGCCATAGCATATCTTGATGCCGACTTGTACGAACCCACTGTTTTGGCTCTAGATTTTCTTGAGGACTATTTAACCGATGGCAGTCTCCTTATTTTCGACAATTGGTTCCTTTTCCGAGGTCACCCACATCGTGGCGAACGACGGGCGTTTGAAGAATGGTGCCAGAAACATCCAGAATTCCTTATTACGCCGTTCAATAAATTTGGTTGGCATGGGGAGTCGTTTATTGTTAATATGCGGCTTGACGAGAAATAACGCGAGTTATTTGATTGACAGTCAGATATCAACTCCATGAGGCTTATTTTTGTCAATCCTCATACATTTGCCTACGGAAACCCTGTTTCGGGGCTTCTTTTCCGCAAACGTATGAATCTGAAATATGATTTTTTCAATCAGTTTTATATCAAAGACGCTCGGAAAAACGTAGCCTTCTATGTGGATGGCACGCGAACTTCGTTTAATGTAGATTTTCCGTTTTTCGCACTCGGATTTTCTTACCTAGAGCTTCTGGCATGGATGTTGCTCAACAAGATCAATCCTCTCAATATAAAAGTATATTTTAGTATCAAAAAATTGAATCCGCAGGAGGATATTCTCTTCACGTTTGCGCGTTCTGTTATCAATGTGAGCAAGAGGAATGAGTCGAAATTCGAGGTGCATAAGTTCCCAGGTCTTGTGTGTATGCACTTCACGCATTATTTCCAGAAGATCAAGAAGCTTTCAAAATACGTAGAAAGGATTCCCCATTGCATTATCGTTGCTGAAAGTGACCTTACGAATAACGCCTTCTTTAAAAAATATTTTCCGACTGTTGAAACGGTATATCAATTACCCTATGCTCTCAGTGAAAGGTTCATTGTGCGAGAAGTAGATTTCGGGAAAAGAAGAAATACCTGTATGGCGCTGGGAACACTCTGTCCTGTGGACGAAAGAGCCTTTTTTGATTTTTTCGGAGAAGGATCTGTGCTACACCCAATGAGAAGAATACTCTATATTCATCACCAAGCATTTCCTCGAGAGATTGACTCTTTCATGAAAGGTTTTACAAATGTGAAGGATTTCAAAAAGAGAGACGAGCATGACTCCTTCGGTACCCAACTTCTCAAAAAGACCCTTCCGTATATGATTCTCGAAAGGATCATCCCGGTTCCTCAAAAAGAGTACTTTCAGTTCGACATTGTGGAGAAATATAATACCTATAAGATGTTTGTCTGTCCCGAAGAAATAATTGGGTTACCATCAGTGAATGTGTTTGAGGGAATGGCTTGTCAGTGTGCGTATATCGGGATAGAGCATCCCATGTATACCGATCTTGGTATGATACCGGGAATTCACTATATCACCTATAAGGAGAACGACGTAGAAGACTTAGTTTCCCGAATACGTTATTATCAGGATCATCCTCGTGAATTGCAGGCTATCGCTCAACAAGGATACCATTTCGTCAAGGATAACTTCAGTAGAAAAAAAGTCTCAGAGGTATTTTGGGACGATTTATGTAGGATTTCTTCACGATTCGTACGGAGAGGAAAAGTCGTGGTCGTCTCTTCTTTTAAAAAGAATGGTAAAGCGTGATGATCATCCTAGCGGTGATCTGTGTAAACGTCTAGATGCAGAACCTTTCCTTCAGATATTTTCGAAGTCGTGGGAAAAAAGTCTGTACATTCTTCCAGAGAATATAGAGGGGGTAGCGATGAGGTTTTTCTTGCAAAGTACGTGTATCGAGATACCAGGGTATAACCAGTCCAAAGTCTTGGCAGGAATAGTGAGTAGTCAGGTTTGTGTTGAGATGTTGAACCGCTTTTTGAAAGGTACGGAGATACAGAATATACATTTCCCAAGAATCTTGTTTCGGACGATTCTTGGTAAATACACCACCGAAAAAGAGAATATCTCTCCATCCACCTTTATAGTGGATAATGCGCGTATTTTCAGTAATAGGTCCGGAATACGTCTCGTTGAGATGTGCGCACTCGACTCCTGTAAAGTGAATGGGAACAGAGGAGAGTGGCAGGGTATAGGTGTTTTTTTCTATAGAGTAATCGAGTATTTGTTGTAGAGACATCTGATCGGCGCCCCCGTAGTGGAGTTTTATATCGTTGGCTTGGGAGAAAAGAAGCGGATCATTGAGAACAGCCTGTGTTTTTTCTCGCCACAGGGTGAAAAGACGGGCTCGATCTGCATGCCATCGACAGGCGAGAATGCCGCTATTGATCCAAAACTGCCCCTGGCGGAATGTATATACGATATCGGCATCGATACCTTTCAAAAATGAGCCGATCTCTTTCAGAACGAGCATATCTGTATCCATAAAAAACAGCCAATCTGGGTCATTTTGCTTATCGTGAGCAGCGAATTCCCAAATCAACGTCTTACTTGAGATCCTTTTTACAATGTCGGTAGTGAAGTCAAACTGAGTATCAATGAATTCTACCTTCGGATATGCCTTTTTAATCAACAATCTTTTGCTTTCACTGATATCCTCCCAGTAAACACTGATTGCCACATGGGGATTTGATTGTTCAATGGAAAAGAGGAGCGGAATCAGCATGTTGACGTGCCGATCACCAAACACGGAAGTGATAAAACGAATGTTCATAGAGGGAATCATTGGGCGAGGGCACGAAGAAAAACGGAGTGAATACGTTCTGTTATGAGGTCTTGGTGAAACTTTTTTGTGTAGAGCTCTAGGGCGTTCTGAGAGAACTTCCCTATGAGGTCTGGATTTTTCAGAAAGGCTTCAATAGAGGTGTACATAAAATCTTCTAGAGGTTTGAGAGCGTTTTCTTGCTGAAGACGGAAATAATCAGTGTAGAAATCTTTTGGATTGTAGTATTTTCCGAGCAGGCAATATGTTTTTTCGTCATAATCTTTGAGTGGGTGGTTGGGGTATACAAAAGCATTGAAGTCTGATATCGCCACTTCGGTGGTTGCGTACTGATCGGTACAAATGAGAGGCATACCCCAGGAGATAGCTTCCACGAGGACCAGACCGAAACCATCGCGATAGGTAGGAAGGAGAAAAATATCATGACTGGCGTACAAGGCATTCATTTCTGCCTCATTGAGTGTGGCGTCGAGGAGGTTGAGGCCGGGTATGGCGCATATCCTTTGTACATCGGTGTCTTTGAGAGTGTGTAACGGAGTAACCAATGTGAGCTCTACCGCATGGTACTTTTCTCGTAGCTTGGCAAAGGCGTGTACCAGTTCGATTCCGCCCTTGATGTAGAACATGCCAGCAAAGAGGAGTTTGAGGGTGCCTGAAAATGTTTTTGGATGTACATTTTTCTGTTCGATGAGGGGGTAGATCTGGATAGATTTTTTGGCAATGATCTCCCGTGTTTTTCGACTATATGGTATGGTTGCCAGGAAACTTTTTTGTCCTGCTTCACTCATGAAAATGAGTTTCTGGAGATTTTTCCTGCGCACCAGAAAAGAAAATAGGAGTTGAGCCAGGGGGTGTTCAGCGATACGTATATCATAGTTGTACAAAGCGACTCCATTTTCGACATACACACAGTACGGTTTATTGGTGAACAAGAGACAGCCGTAGGTAAAAAACAAATCAGCTTTTGTATCGAATTTTATACGTACATTGAGCAGTCCGAAAAATCGACGCCACTTATTGAAGCGGTTCGTTTTAATACGGTTGATTTCTTTTTCGTAGGAGGTAGGCAATTGGCTCTTATAAAAATTCCCACTCGTTGGTCGCTCTACGACAAATTCGAAGTCTTTCAAATATTTTCCAAAATTGAGAATATGTTTACGAAGATAAGGCTGGAAGAGGACAATTTTTCGTTTCATAGACTAGGCTCTTTTTCGGAGGATGAGAAGGATCGTGTGACTGGCCAGGGGAGCGAAGAGCATTGAAAATATGTACGAGAGAAGACGACCCGGCAAGCTTTTATTATTGTATATTTTTTGGAGGAACGGTTTTAATACCCCACTTTCATCTTTGAATCCCTTGAATCCCTCGTATGGTTGTTTTCGTATCAGATCAAAGCCGAGCGCCTGAAAGGTATGGATGACGGCTGGGGCCGGAAGGGCAAATTGATAGAAGCTTGAGGGGTGAACCGTGTTTTTTTGTAGCGTAGGATAAACAGAGAAAAACGCTTTGAGCCGTCGTAGAGGCGACATGTAGGGGAAAGTCAGGAAGAGGTATCCTCCCGGCTTGAGCACCCGATGCATTTCGAGGGCTATTGCCTCGTATCCCTCAAGAAAGTGTTCGATGACCCCGAGAGACCAGTAACCATCAAAAGAGGCATCCGAGAAGTCAAGATGTCTGACATCACCAAGATGGATTTTGAGTGCAGGAAGGAGACCGGTTACTTTTTCGACGGTTTTTTGTGCGAAATCAACTCCATGAGCGTCATATCCCCGGCTTTGGAGCGAGTAGACAAATTGTCCTTTTCCGCAGCCACCTTCTAATATTTTTGATCCAGGTGCTAAGTAGCGTTTTGTGTTCGAAAAAACGAACCGCTCTTTTGCTCCAGCCAGGATACTTTTTTTGAGTTCTTCATCTTCCCATTGGTGATCCCAAAATTCGGGGGTAGCGGCCTGTTCGATATATATGAGCTGTTTATTGCGTGTATCGTAATAGCGCATATCTATGGTTTTCTAGCAATAAGAATACAGTTGAGGGTGAGGCCACGCGTGATGAGCTGATCAAATTTTTTGACCCCGGGAAGGTGTGTTTTTCCGAAACTGAAACATATCCGATCGAGAAAAATACCTACTATGTTATTTAAAAAGTAGACAGGCGCGAAAAGAATGCCGAGTCCGAACGAAGCGAGAAAATAATTCCAGAGCTGGATTAAGGTAGTGAGATAGGTGTTTGATTCCTCGAGTTCTTCAATGTGAAAATTCTTGAAGAGAAGCACCAGACCGAATTTCGTGAAACGCCAGTAATCAACATTCCAGTAAGGAAGCACGGCCGAGGAAAAATTTTGAACGGGAGCGTGCTCGGGTTTCAGGGGAATCCCATGATTTCGGACGGTTTGTGGAACCGTTACTAATACCAACCCACCTGGTTTGAGCAGGCGTTCGATTTCCTTGATGGTTGAGGCGGTATCCGAAATATGCTCGAGTGACTGATTTAAAATGATACCGTCCAAGGAATTATCGGGAAGTCCGCTCTCCCAGGCATCTCGGGTGATATCCGCTTTGGTTCCTGGGTATGGATCAAGCCCAATGTACTCACAGGAAAAATAATGAGCATATGGCTTATTCCCACAGCCGATATCAAGAATTTTGTGTTGTGTCTCAAAACGGCGCGCAAAATCCCGCACGGCTCTTTCGATTGGTTTGCGTGCGAGATAATTGCTTGAGAAAAGGTGTATCATGGGTTATTGAGTTTCTTTTTCGAATCCAGTATACTCTAAACATCCTAAAGAAGGCAATAAATGGGGTTTTTCAGTGAAATTTGATGGGCAAGAGAGATGTGGTTGCTGAGCGAGAGAGTTGAGAAGATACACAGACTGTGAAAGTTATGAGAGTAATGCGATTGAGTATCCATGGGTATGATGAATGATGCAAGTGTACGAGTCGGGAACAGATCAACCATTGCGGTGGCTATACCGTGTTACAACGAGGAGTTGACTATTGCCAAAGTAATTCGTGACTTTCGGAGAGAGCTTCCGCAAGCACAGATTTTCGTTTTCGATAATAACTCTTCTGACAAGACCGTGAGTATTGCGGAGGAGAATGGTGCGACGGTGTTTTATGAAGCCAGACAGGGGAAGGGTTTTGTCATGCAACGTATGTTTAGGACCTTAGAGGCCGACATTCTCATTATGGTGGATGGGGATGCCACCTATTTTGCTGAAGATGTCCACAGATTGATTGCGCCAATTACGCGTGCCAATGCAGACATGGTAGTGGGGAACCGACTCCATCAAAAGGATAAGGGATTTTCTCATTCGCATCGCTTCGGGAATACGGTTTTCTGCGTCCTTTTAAATTATCTGTTTAGTACCCATTATCAGGATATCCTCTCTGGATATCGAGCGATGAAGAAGGAGTTTTATCAGTGCATCCCTTTGCTCGCGGGAGGATTCGAGGTTGAGACTGAGTTGACATTGCAGTCTTTGGATCGAGGCTACGCCATTAGGGAGGTGCGTGTGAAGTATGCTGATCGACCAGCAGGGAGCTATTCGAAAATAAACAAGCTCAAAGATGGTTCACGTATCATTCTGACAATCGTTTCTTTGTTGCGGGACTATCGACCCATGATATTTTTCTCATATTTAGGGGGAATGTTTATGGTGGCCGGAGTATTTTTCGGGAGCGTGGTCATCAAGGAGTATTATCTTACCGGATTCATTACCCGTGTTCCTACGGCAATTCTTTCCATCGCGCTTGTGATTGTTGGTGTCAACGCGATCATCTCTGGACTGATCTTGAGCGCAGTAAGTCGTAGGCACAAGGAAACAGAGGTTATCATCCGACAAATCAAGAAGAGATTAGTCTGAGCATTTGATGAACCTAAAAGTATATTACCAAATCTTTCTCTTCACGTTCTTTATGCACGTTGGTGACATGATGACTATGAGTGGTTCCAGAAGAAAGAAATAGTTGGCGAATGAGTAGTGATACTTTCGTATGTACTTCACCTGTGTTTTTATGGATTGCCACATTTGCTCTTTTTGTTTTTCGAGAGATATGCCCCGGCCTATCGATCTGGTGCAGAGGAATTCAGGGAGATTGTAGAATTTTGTTTCGGGAAGGCATCTGAGCCAGAGGTCATAATCTTGCCCGTAGCGAATGTGTTCATTGTACTTTCCGAGTGTTCTAATCAGTTCGGTACGGAATATAACGCAACTATGCGCGAAGGGATTTCTTTTGATGATGCTCCGACGGATTTCTGCGTCCGTTTCTTTGAGGGAAATATTCACCTGTCTGTCTGATGAGACATTGGTATAATTGCAACCGATAATGCCATAGTCTGGATGCGTTTTGAGAAAGTACACTTGTTTTTCTAATTTTTCTTTGTGCCAAAAATCATCTGCGTCAATCCGAGCCGTGTAGGTTCCTGCAATGATATCGAGACCTCGATTGAGTGATCGAGTGAGCCCGATACTGCTCTCATTTGTGAGGATGCGCATTTTTTCACTTCCGAATGTTACTTGCCATGTATTCAGTATTTCTGCCGTGGCATCCGTGGAACCGTCATTCACACAGACTATTTCAAAATCTTGAAAAGTCTGTTCGTAAATACTGGTCAAGCAGCGATGGAGCGTGTGTGCGCCGTTGTGTACCGAGAGGAGGATAGAAACGTGAGGAGTGGTCATAGGGGTCGTGTGTGAGTATGGCAGAAGTGTGTCCAGGCCTGTATTGTTTTCTGCAGGGAAAAATGTTCCTCGATGTATTGCCGAGCATTTTTGGATATCTGTGTTCGGAGCGCAGGATGGTCTGAAAGCCGCAGAATTGCCTCACAGAGCACGGTACTGTTTTTCGGTGGCACAAGTATACCTGTGGCATTATCCTGAATCAGGACGGCGTTTTCTGGGATGGTTGTTGTGATCACGGGGAGTCCACAAGCCATGGCCTCCATGAGCGCATTGCTCATTCCCTCAAACAGAGTCGGGAGGACGAATATATGCGAGAGACGAAGGAGGAATGGTACATCTGTCCGAATACCCAGAAACCGTATTTTGTCCTTTGAAGTGTATGAGCGGATTTGTATCTGGAGATTCTCTTTTTCTATTCCATCACCTACCAGTAAGAGCGTGGTATTCGGATGTGTTCGAAAAAAGTGTTCAAAAGCTTCAAGGAGATAGGAGTGTCCTTTACTAGTATGCAAATTGGCGACGCAGATGATGACCATATCTGTTGGCGCGATACCAAGAGAGTCCCTGAGAGCGGGAGAGGGCGATTGAGGACGGATGCTCTCTATATCTATGCCATTTGCGATCACGGTTATTTTTCCTGGCGTAACTTTATAGGTGGTAGTATAAAAGTCTTTTACGGCTTCGGAGTTAGCGAGATACTCTTTGACAAACGGGGCGGAGAGTCGTTCAAAAACACGGATAGGAAAGTATGTCGGATGATTGTATGTGGTACGCAGGAAAGGAATAATAGGTGTATTTTTCTGGTATAGAAAAAGCCGGCCAATAAGGTCAGCGTGTAAGAGATAGGTGATGATGAGATGCGGGTGCGCTTTTCGGATGAATGTTTGGAGACGGAGCAGTCCAGCAATATCGAACAGACCACGCGAGGAAATGGTGTGTACTGTGATACCGGCGGCAACCAATTGCGGCGCGAGTACCCCTGGTTCCTTGAGGGTAATGATAGTATGTTCGAAGTCTCGGAGGAGGGGCAGGGTACGGAGAAGCATGTTTTCGCACCCACCGTTGTCGAGGGACTGAATGAGATGAAAAATCTTTTTTGCGTGGGACACAGGGATGCTATTTAGTGCCAATACAGGTGATACCAGCTTCGGGATGTTCGAAGGTGGCTACTTCTTGGAGGGCGGCATCTCTGAACCACTCTTGGATGTGTTCCGAGAAGTAATAATTGCTTTTTGGGGTTGCTAAGACATCAAAGGCATCGTTTAATTTCATGTTGAAAGGAAAGTTTGCATAATAAGCGAAAGGGAATCGTTTAGCGAGTTGCACGAACCCTATTTTTCGAAGGAGTATAGCGGTTTGATTGATACCATGAACGATGCCGCCCGGGATAATGCACAGTTTAAAGAGCAACGGTTTCGGTAGTTTTTTGAGTAGTTCGCGTAGTGGCTCGTAGAAATAGAGTGCGCGAGCATTGTTGCGCCGACTATAGACCCAGATGAGCATTTTCCCGCCTTTTTTGAGTACGTGGGGTAGTTTGGAGAATCCTTGTTTGGGTCGTGGCAGGTGATGGAGTACCCCAATGGAGTACGCGATGTCGAATACGCCACGGAAAGGCATGGCGTAAATATCTGATTGCACGATGCAGGCATTCGGGAGGTCCTGAGTCATAGCGTAGGCGACTTCAACGCTTTCACCAAGATCGGAACCGAAAGCAACTTCTGTACCCGAGAGAGCAGCCCACTTGGTGAAGCGACCAGAACCACAGCCGATGTCGAGCGTTTTCTTATTGTGTAGATCTTTTGCTTCTAAGAAAGGTGAGAGGAAATGGAAGAAATTCTTCTCTTCGTACGTGTTCTCTTTGTAAATATACTTCCATTCATAGGAAAAACTCTCAGCTGTTTTTTTCTGGTGTTTAAGGAAGATATCACGATCCGGGATACTCTCTAGGGCAGCTTGCCATTCCCGACAAACATATTGAGGAAGCGCCTCGCGATGTTTGTCGAAGAATGTCTGATGAGTCTGTAAGCAGTGTTCTTTGAGTTGGCCGATCAGCATACGTGGTATCCCATTGACGATAGGATACCAGTGGGTATCCGAAGTCAGGAGACCGGAGATGACGTGGTCATTACTTTTTTCTAAGATGGTCATTTGGAGAGAACCATTTGTGATCGGATCCGTCAGATACTCGAGAAAAATTTCACGCATAGAATGTTCGTCAAGATATTCCTGATTATAGTATCAATTGAGATATTCTTCAAACAAGCCAAAAGTTGAGAAAATGAGCGTATTATTTGGGGGTGTTACAGAGTATGACCGCGTATAATTCCCCAAATTTTATACAAAAACTCTCGATCTTCAATCCGGATATTTCCATTTCCTCCCGGAAACTTTCTTCTGTGTATTCTATGAAGTGGGTATTGTCGAGTTTATAGTTGAATCCAGAATTCTTTTTGTAAACACTGACCCAGTCGCGCGTAATTAAAGGCACTCGTATGAGCATCTTTGGAGCCAATTTCTTTATTCTTCTGAGGAAGCCAATTCGCTTCTCGATGTGTTCTAGGACATTGGAGAGTATGATGACATCAAAGGTTTCTTGAAAGTTAAAAGTGGTGGCATCTCCTTCGACGAAAGTCATATTATCTCTATGGTACTCTTTTTTTGCCAAAATGATATTTTTGTCTAGGATATCTATCCCGGTGACCTTTCGAGCTTTTTGTGCAATGTTGTAGGCTACGAAGCCACTTCCGTAACCTATATCCAGTACGGAGTCATTTTCTGACACATGGTCGATAAAGAATGTGTGGTAGTCCGATATTTCGTGCTTTGGATGGATACCTCCATTGATCCGTATGGCGAGGAAACTAATCACTTTGTATGAAAAATTATTTATCCAGCAGAATATCCCGATCATTATCTTGTTGATCGTTTTAAATAGGGGAAATTCCCAGAGAGTGGGCGTTCTCCTCGGTCTTCTTTTCGGAGTGAAATCCGTGTTCTGAAAAACAAGCAGAATGGAATGACTACTGAATGGCGAGAAAAGAATCGATATGCCGTAGCTTACGATTTTGAGGAGTACGTTTTTACTGTCATAAATTTTTTGAAGTAGTGGTCTGAGGAGAGATATTTCGTCCTTGAGACCCTTGGTTCCAGCATAGGGAGTCTTTTGAATGAGAGCGAAGTGATGTTTCTCGATTTGTCGAATGATCTGGTGATGTTCAAGAGCGAATTGGTAAAATGTGCTTTGTTTGGCGATCCATTTGTTGAATATTGGATAACATCCCAGTTTTATTTTTATTTTTCTCAATGGGGAGAGATAGGGAAAGGTAATGAATAGGAAACCACCTGGCTTTATCACCCTTTGTATCTCATTTAGTATAGACTCGTATCCGTCAAAAAAATGTTCTATCACTCCGATTGACCAATATCCATCAAAATATGCGTCTGGAAAATCTAAATGTCTGACATCGCCGATGCGGACCTTGAGCTCAGGGAAGAGATTCTGTATTTTATCAATAGTTTTCTGGGCGTAATCCACGCCATAGGAATCATATCCAAGTGTATGAAACGCGTAGACGAACTGACCATTGCCACAGCCACCCTCCAAGATTTTTTTTGATGATGTAGGATGAATGAATCGAAGAGTCGTTTTGGTGATCAGTCTATTATGTATTCCGTCTTTGACGGTTTTCTCAAAATTTTCAACATCCCATTGTCTGTCCCAGTATTTCGGTGATGCTTCTTCCTCCATGAATACTAATCGATTGCCAGCGGTATCAAAATATTTCATAGAAGGAGCATAGAATAAGCAAGTGAGAACACTATTATTTACGGAGGCTTTCAAAGGCCTGGACATACTTTTCGATCATGGTTGTGAGTTCGAATCTTTGTTCGGCTATTCTGCGGCTACTTTTTGCGTATGCGTCACGGGCTTGCATGATGATAGCTAGATTATCCGCGAACCGGCTCATATTATACACTCTCCTTTTCCAAAAGGCATCTCCCTCGACTGGTATTAAGCGACTATTTTCTCCAGGAATCGTGATTTCTCCCATGGCGCCGTCATTGACTCCGCAGATAGGCAAACCGCATGCCATTGCCTCGATTACATTGTTCGGGCAAGGAGGATTCAGATGCGTCATCAGAAACACATCAGCTGACCTCTCGTATTTTGGAAGATCTGCGTTGCGAACCGTACCGAGAAAGTGGAGATAGGTACACTTTTTGAACCGGTTGGGGATATCAGCGACCTCCCTTGAGAAATCGCCAATGATGATGAGCTTACAATTGGTATTGTAGCGGCTCCGATATATCTCCATGGCTTCGATCAGGGGGAGAATCTGATCGGATCTCCGGAATTGGGAAACGGTAATGAAGACGGTTTGTTGCGGATTATCTCTGAGCGTTTCTACCTTTTCCCCTTCGGGAGAGAAGACATGAGTTGAGACCCCGTTGTAGATAAGGGCGTGTTGCTGGTCTCTGCATTTTCCGAGAAATGTATCGGCACAATATTGACTATAATGGCTTTGGTATATGGTGAAATCAGAGAACCACGTGTGTATAAATCGAGGTGGAAAATTGAGCAAAAGGTACTTCCAACTTGCTACTGACCAGTAGTACACGCCATCCAATCGTTGCACTATTTTTCTCTTATGGAATTTGGCGTGTAGGAGATAGAGCGGACTGCACTGAACAATGACAAACAGAATGTCGTAATCTTCTTGAAAACGGAAAAAGACGGTGTGATCCTGTGCCTCGAGTCCCTCTTTAAACTTTTTCGCGAAACTCGAGGTGCCGCCAGTTTCTCTGATGGTAAACGGGATAAAGATTTTCATATTTTTTTGCGTAAAGACCTCATCGTCTGCATGTATGTTTCGATAGTATTCTGCCAGTCGAATTTGGCTTCGATTTCCATTCGGGCGTTTTCTCCGAGTTTGGCTCTCAACGGAGCATTGTCTAAGAGTTGGGTAAGTGACTGAGCCACTGCTTGCGTACTGTAGGGCGGAATGATGATTCCAGATTGGTTATGAGTCAGTATTTCCTGTGTGCCTCCAACAGAAGTCGCGATAATGGCGCGTCGGCAAACACCGGCCTCTAAAACAGAGGTGGGGAGTCCTTCATTATAACTTGGGTTGATAAAGATATCTGTCACTTTCAGCATACTTATCACCTGTTGAAAAGGAACGTTTCCGAAAAAAGAGACCTGTTCTGAGAGAGCATGCTCAGCCACGTATTCCTCGAGGGGTTTTCTTTCTGGGCCGTCTCCGACGATGAGGAATAGGATATCTTTTCTCTGTAGTAAGCGTATGGCTCTGAGGACGCGTATAACTCCTTTTCCAAATATGAGTCGACCGACATACATGATTACTGTTTTATCTCCGATGCGTTGGCGCAGTGTGTTGTCTGGAGGAATGGCATCTATTTCAGTAAATGGCATGCCGCGATAGATAATAGTTGCTTTTCTCCTTGATAGGATATGAACGAATCGCGCGGCTGATTGCGATGGCGCAATAATGGTATCGGCGTGAGAAAGAGCGAAACGTCCGATGGTCATATCGACTATTCGCGATATGAATGACACGATAAATGTATTCTTGACATAGTCGCTACAGTGCTCAATATGTATGAGAGGAATCCGGTGTCTTTTGGCGAAAAAGAGTGCCATCAGTGGTTGGACAAAAAAACGAACGGTGGAAATGGTGATATGGAATTGTGTGGCATTGATCTTCTTCCATTGTTTCCAAAACACTTTTTCCCAGACACATGGGAGAGGGTAATTGAAAATAATCTCGCATGCCGGATAGCGAATAATGTGGATATGCGGTTTGTTTTCCTCCTCGGGTATAGATTTTGGTATACGAGGAGTGAAGACGGTAATGTCGCAACCCTGTGTGGCCAAGTGTTCATGGAGTTCTTCGGCGTATTTTTCCATGCCCCCGATATGGGGAGCGTAATAGGGTGAAAAATCAAGGATGTTCATAAGATTTTCCAGATAATCACCTCATCAAATGCATCTTTCTTGTTGTAAATCCGCTGAAATGTATCTGGGTCGCGGTCGAAGAGGAGTTGCCCATCGGGACATGGTTTGATTCCCCAGGTTTTCATACTATATGGACGTTCACGATACGGATTTTTTAGGTGTACTTGAGAGTAGTAAATGTACAAGGGTTTTCCATCGAGTGACGGAATGGTATTGAAGCTGTAGATATATCTATTGGCGATTGGGGCGGATATGGGGGGTGGAGGCGAGAGTGGATTGATGACTTTTATTCTCGTACTGGATTGCAAATCCTTGAAAACGGTCTGAAATGCCTGCGTATCGGTCTCGCAATAGAGGTCGTTGGGGATATTGACTATCGGAGTATTGGCATGGACCGGTAAGAGGCTTCTGTAACCGTACGAAAGGAAAACACGATCTTGTGGCAGATGCGATTGTATCCACTCGGCACTTTCTAATTGCAGGGGAGAAATAAGATAGCGCTTCAAGTAGTTTATGTAGAGCGCTCCGAAGATACCAAGGAGGAAAAATAAGATGAGGACCAGCATTTTTTTGGAAGAAATTTCTCGCGCGTGCTTTAGGATGAGATACAGGAAAATGTACGAGAAAATCCCGCCAAAAATCCAAGCTCGATCAGGGAGGAGCGCGATACCAGGAAACCGGGGGAGAATTTCCGCGATAGTGAAAAAGATGAGGAAAGAGCACAATGCTACGGAGAGAGCTACACTGTCTCTTGTCTGTTTCAATATGGAAACACGGAATGTTTTCTGGAAAACAAGCCACATGAAGGAGCATAAAATCAGACCGAGCATCGGCCCGATATAGAATGCATAAAATTGTATGACACCACTGATGGAGTTCCAGCCCATGGCATTTCGGTCAACGTTGGAATATTGTGTCGGGTAGAGCCAGTTAGGACTGCTCTTTTCAAGGGAGCTCAGGAAGATTTGAGATATCCAGTGGGTAGCAAATTCATACATTGGCTGCACGTGCCGTAGGTTGACCAGTAGAACCAGTACTATCAAAAAGAGTATTTTCTTATTTGAAAGCAACGGTTTTCTTTTAGCGAATATGACCGGAATGACCCATGCGAGTAGTACAATGAAGGCGGCTTGATGATGAAAGAAGGTGAGGAAGATAGAGATACCGGCAGCGTATAGGAAAAAATCATCTTGTCGTATGCTTGAGTACAGCAAGAAGAATATAAAGAAGTAAGAAAGAATGATAAAGGGCACTTGTGGCATCGCAGTTCCGACGTACAGCATGGCATTCGGCATACTGAAGATAAACAGAAGAAAGATCCACTGTTTGTTTGTGTTGAGGAAGGTTCGTGCCACCATCCATGCCGGAAAGATGGTCATGAGTACGAGAAACGGTAAAACATATTTGAAAAAATGAAATATACTGACACCCATCCCTGTGGTGGCGATATAAATGTATGAGCCAAAAAGAGGGCGTTCAGAAGAGTCGAGCAGATGACTGGCGAATTGGTAGGTGTATTTAAAGAGCCATTTGTAGGGATCTAGATCGGGAAGAGGTTGGAAAGACAGTACTTGAACCAGTATGAAAACAATCCCAAACAAGAGGGTGAATATCAGTGGATGTCGCAAGGGCACCTTCTTCGGCAGTGGCGGTAGGGTTGTTCGGTTGAAATATAAGATGGTCGACGCGATACTCCAGAGGAGGAGATTGTTCGCGAGTGGATACCACTCCGCTATGTTTTTGAAGAGTGAGAATTCCAGATTGAGAAGAAGTGGTGGTATAAGTAGGCTGGATACGAAAGAGAGGGACAGGAACTCGCACCAATCGAATTTTCGTTTGAGAAGCCATTGTAAGATGATTGTGATACTGATTCCCGATCCGACGACGAGAAAAAACGCTCCAGAGATGGCCAGGAACGATGAAACAAAGAAGTTGTCACCTATACGATGGAGGAAGAACAGGTTGATATGCAACAAAAGCAGGAGAGAAAGTGCCGAAAAATATCTTTGAGATGCCAGCCAGTGACGGATATGAGCACGCATAGGATAGACGGTTACAGAACAGACGAGAGCCTTTCAAAGCATAACCAACATAGTCTGGTTGTGCAAGACGGTGTGCCCCGGAACCACTTGCTTCAGGGCAGTTTCTTATATATATCAAACATGCCGAAACTTTCTTCGAAGGTATAGCCGCTCGGTTTCGTATATGGAACTGTCGGTCGATCCTGGCGCATCGAGATACCAAATTTTTCAGCTACTCTTTCGACGGTTTGAAAAAGTAATGATCTTTTTTCTGCTGGTATTTTTGTGAGGTCAGTCAATATTATGTAGTCTGGTTGTACAGCGTACGTAGTTATTCTGGTTCTCAGTACAGGAAGGCTCCACATTTCCGCTAGAGCGAGTTCAAGTGGAACCATCACGGTCTGATTGAGGGGGATTTTGTGTACTACATACTCGACTAGAGCTGGTTCGATCAAGTAGTTATTGCGTCTACTCATGTTTTCATTGAAAATAAATGCAAAAGTCGCATTGATGGCGAAAAAGGCGAGTAGGAGGGCGCAGAGGATGCCGAGGAGGATTTTTCTGGTGTTCGCTGCAGTGTGTTCGCGCACCATGCTGATGAGATGCCAGCTACTGAAAGCGAGAAGTATGTATGTGAGAGGCCAGAGAATGATAACTGAGCGATAGCCAAATGGATTGAACAGGGTTGCAACCATAAAAAAGAGCAAGGAAGCAATAAAGAAGGCGAGTATTTCGAATGTGCGTTTCCAGAGCAGAACGAAAAGACAAAGCAGCCAAGGAAGCATACACACTGGGTGGAACCACACGAAACGGAAATAGGTGTTGTGGAGCATAGCGATTTTTTGGCTCCAGGAGAATGATTCCTGTTGAGAGTTTTGGGCAACAGTGGAGTGATTCTGACTTGAGTGATTGGATGCTAAGGTGGACTGAGTTTCACTTGAGTGAGATGTTTTTTGTTCGCCGGTTTCTTTCTTGGATGTTAATTTGGTGATGATGGAGTGCGCTCTCGTGACAGTCGCTCGAAGACTGTAGGCATTTTGATCGGATGTATTATCAGGACGAGGCAGGAGATGATTTGGTAAGATGGTCAAAAAGACGGTGAGCAAAATGACGGAGACCGCTCTTTTCCAGAGAATCGGAGTGGTCTTTTTGGTGAGGAGAAAGAGAATGAAGAGATACAGAGGAAAAATAAACACGAGAAAAATACTCGTTGGGTGAGAGAAAGTAAAGAGAACCGTGAGTAGAAAGACAAGCCATGCTTTGATTGCTATCTCTTCTCTGAGCAGGTATATCGCAAGAACGAAGAAGAGGAGCACGGAGAAAAAGCTCGGTACAACCCAGAAGAAACCATGCGTTTCGCCTAAGCCATGATAGAAGCTGAGCACGAATATCGACCAGGCAATGAGAGGCTTATTTTTGGTAAATATGCTTATGAATGGGTAGAGGATAAGGGCCAGGAGCAGAGTGCCAACATAAAAACTGATATGGTATATCGTCTGTGGAGAAAGGTGTGTGATTTTGGCGAGTAGTCCGAAGAAAAGGCGGTATGAGAGATAGGTAAATCCGGAGTCATCGCGTATAGAGATGGTGGTCGATGAGCATGGATGGAATACTTCACAATCTGCAATAGAAGTAATCTGTGCGATGTAGTTATAGGAATCATCCGGTTCAGGGGGTATGAGTCGATCCTGCCAGAGAATGTGAATGAGAAAAAATTTCCAGAGTATAAAAAAGAGTATGGCGCCAATAAGCCACTTATTCTCTTCCATGTATTGTATGAGTTTTTGCGTGTTCATGATGTTGAGAGCGCCCGAAATAAGCGCATGTATTTTTTGGTAATCACCGACTGGGAAAAATATTTTCGACAGTATGCAATCCCATCCTCCCCGATAGATGCGCGTTTTTTTCGATCTGTGAGCAGGCTTTCGAGATGAGTATACCAGTCCGTCTCGTTTTCACACAGTATGGCTGGTGAGTCAGCATACGAAGGAATCTTACTGGCGATAACCGGGATTCCGATTGACATAGGATATCCTATTTTTGTGAAACTGTGGCCCAAATTGTAAGACTGATTCAGATCTCTGGGAGCGACACAGATATCGCCCTCGAGCATTTGTTGATGAATGTGTTTTTGTCGGTAGCGTCTGTAGAGTATCTCGATTCCGGGTAGAGATATTTTTGGGTCTTTTTCGCAGATGACGAGTAGCATGAAAACATACTTGGCGCGTAGTTTTTGAAGGGCGGTTGCTATGTCGAGTATTTCTGGTGCCTTTATGGCATAGCCGACATACATGAGTTTTAGAGGCCCTTGTTGATCTCTTGGGTTTTTTCTGACCGAAAAGAAATTCTCGGTGATGTTTTCTGGGATACAGACTATTTTCTTCCCGGGAAACAGTTTTTTTGCGTAATTTGCTATATATTCCGTGCTGGTGATCACGCTGTCAGTGATACCGGTGAAGGTGACAATGAGCGGGTGATTCAGTGTCTCGTTTTTGTGGAGGACACCCGATATCGTGGTGTCATAATAGTTCACATTGATATCCAGAACTATTTTTACTCCTTGTTTCTTGAGTTTTTGAGCGAGTTTGAATGCTGAAGCGTCAAATTTTTTTTGGAAAATCACTATGTCGTAGTGTTTCCATGGCTTGTAGAGTTCGAGGAAGTACCGTGGATGGTTTTGAAAATTTTGGATGACATCGTAGACTCGGAGCCGTGTTGATGCCATCAGTCTGCCGTAGTATGGTGTCGGCCAGACATCAAGAACAAACCCGATACGGATCTTTTGACTTGTGACGAATGACTTGAGGAATTCCTGGAGGAGAAACATCGGTTTTTGTATCTATTTTTTCTTATACAGAATATCGAATATTTTTTCTTTCAGGCAGGTTGGAATGAGAAAGAAGTATATGATCGATGGTATGATTTTGAAAGCATCAATCTTGGGATACCCATAGTTTCGAATAGCGTTCCAGCGTGCACGGATTGCGTATTGTTCCTGCACCTTTTTTGAACGAACAGAAACACTGTGCTGGTGCAGTCGAAGGGATAAGAGAAATTCTGGAAGAATGGCGACCGGATGTTTGGCTGAGATCCTCAGGAGAAAATCATAATCTTGAGCTTTTTTGAAGTACGGGTCATAGCCATGCATGAGGAGAGCTGTTTCCCGTCGGAAAAACAGGGAAGAATGGGTAAAAAAATTGTACCATAGCAGGTTTTTTTTGATGTCCTCCGTGGTAGTTGGGGATTTTTTCTCTCCAGTAGGGAGATCATGTTCATTGATGAGGAGAACCCAAGAGCCGCACAGTGCATACTGCGCGTGTTGTTCCATAAACTGAAACTGTTTTTCGAGTCGAGTGGAATGCGCGATATCATCGCTATCCATTCTAGCGATGTATTTTCCAGTGGCTTGAGTAAGTGCTGTGTTGAGAGCGGCGGTAAGTCCGAGATTGGTAGTGTTGTTCAGGAGTATGATCCGATCATCTTGTTGCGCATATTGCAGTAATATCGGTGCTATGTGCGGGAAATTGGACCCATCATTCATGATAATGAACTCAAAGTTCGTATAGGACTGATGCAGTATACTGTCGATGGACGCCGTCAGATAGGCGGACTGTTCATTATAGACGGACATGATCACGGTGATCGGTTTGGCCATAGCGTTTAATTGAAGTATTCCTCAAACCAGAGTTCGAGCGTGAGGAGGGCCCAAATATGAGGCGCGAAGTTTATATTGGTAGAGCAATGTCGATCAAGGATAAACTTGATATATTCCGGACGGAAGAGTCGGTCTTTTACGAGGTGTCCATGCAGGAGTTTTTCGTGAGCATAGTCCTTGAGTTCATTACGGAACCATATGTCGATTGGAACACCAAAACCCATTTTTGGACGAAGTAATATCTCGTCAGGAAGAACACCGCGGAGCGCTTCTTTGAGGATGTATTTTTTGTTGTTCAACCCTTTGATTTTGAGATGAAACGGAATTTGAGCTGAGAGTTCAAGCATTTCGTGATCAAGAAATGGCGATCTGCCTTCGAGAGCAACTGCCATGGTCGCCATATCGACCTTGACCAGGAGATCGTCTGGAAGATAGGTGGCGTAATCCGCGTAGACTGCTTGCTCGGTACGATCGGTTGATCCCGCGTGACTAAAGGATTGAGCGATCAGTTCTGAGGTATATCGTTGTCCGACCCGATGCTTGAACGTATCGGTATAGAGTGCGGCTTTCTGGGTATCGGTGAAATACGCGGTATAATCCATATACCGTTTGCGATAGTCAAGAGAAAGCGATCGAGTGAAGCGATGGAGACGATCAAAGAGCGTATTTCGTATCATCTTGGCGGCCGTTTTGGTGAGGGGGGTGCCGATATGCTGGTGGAGCCAGATGAATCGCTCGCAGAGTAGTGAGAGCTGAAACGCGCTGTAACGGCTATAGCCAGCGAAGTTTTCGTCCCCGCCATCACCATTGAGTGCCACGGTGACGTGTTCACGGGTGAGCTTGGAAACAAAGTAAGTTGGGAGTGCGCTCGAATCGGCATACGGTTCTTCGTAGTGTTTGACTAGCATCGGGAGCAGATCGATGGCGCGTGGCTCGACGATGAACTCCGTATGATCCGTGGCGAATCGCTCGGAGATCATTTTTGCATACGGGAGCTCGCTAAATTTCTCTTCTTTGAATCCGATGGAGAAAGTTTTGATGGGCGTATGGGAATGACGGGTCATCATGGCAACAATCGCGCTTGAATCGACACCTCCTGAGAGAAAGGCTCCGATTGGGACGTCTGAAATCATGCGAAGACGAGTTGATTCATCGAGTTTATCAATGATACGTGTTTTCCATTCTGATTCAGAGAGATCGAGTTTTTCAGAAGCATCAATTTTCCAGTAACGGTTTTTTTCTAACTTTCCCGTTTTGAGGTCGAGTGAGAGTGAATGCGCCGGTTCGAGTTTCTGGATGTTTTTGAAACCCGTGAGAGGTGCGGGGACATATTGGAGTGTGAGGTAATGGTGAATGGCCTCGTAATCTGGCTCCCGTGTATATTCTGGCTGAGTGAGAATAGCTTTGAGTTCTGAAGCAAACAGAAAAACCTGACCATTGAAAAAATACTTGAATGGTTTTTTCCCGACGCGGTCACGGGCGGCGAAGAGAACACGCTCTTGCTCATCATAGAGAGCGAAAGCGAACATACCTCGGAGATGTTTGAGGCATCCTGCTCGGTATTTATCATAGAGCGCGAGAATCACTTCGGTGTCGGAATGGGACCGGAAGGTGTACCCTGCCTTTTGCAGTTCCTCGCGTTTTTCTTGGAAATTGTAAATCTCACCATTGAAGACAATTTCGTAGCGATTCAGATAGCGCATGGGCTGATGACCGAGAGGGGAGAGATCGATGATGGAGAGACGACGATGTCCAAGACCGATTTTCTGATCCGGTGATAGATAGGTTCCGCCATCATCCGGACCTCGGTGTCTGATGGCATCGTTCATTACCATGATTTCTTGGACGGAGACTCTTTTCTGTGTTAGGGAGATTTTTCCGGTGATACCGCACATATACGTTCATGATATAACCAATACATTTGTCACGAGTGATGCACTATTTTTTCCTTTCAGTCTCAAGGAGTACGCGAAAGATGCTCAGATATTGTGCGATAGCGCGGTTCCAAGAGAATTTTTCCAATACTTCTTGCTGTGCATTTTCCCCGAATTGCGTGCGTATTTCAGGATGTTCGATGAGATAGTCCATTTTGTCTGATAGGATCTGATGATTTTTGCAGGGAATGAGAAATCCATCGTGAGTGCCACTGATAATTTCTCTGGTGCCACCGACATCGGTCGCGATGATCGCTTTGCTTGCGAGTGCGGCTTCGGTGACTGAGGTCGGCAGTCCTTCATTATAGCTCGGGTTTATGATGATGTCACAAGCCTTCATGATAGCTATGGCCTCCGGACGTTTCTTGTGGCCGATAAAAATGACCTTCTCCTCGAGTCGCAACTGTTTGGACATTGTCTCAAGGCGCGCTCGTTCGGATCCGTCGCCGACTATATAGCAGATGAAATCGTTACGGTCGAGCCGGGCAATGGCCGAGAGGAGATCGGCGACCCCTTTTCCATCGATAAGGCGGCCGATATACGCGCAAGCTACGCGTCCATTTTTTGCTTTGATAATAGACTCATCCGGCTCTATAGCCAGGATATTTTCGGTTTCGATACCCCGGTGAATGAGAGTTGCTTCACGTCCCGAAAGTTTTTGGACGAAGAGGGCGGATGCGTGCGAATTCGCAATGACATGATCTGCGCCGCGAAGCACGAGCCATCCAAAAGTTCGGTCGTAACATTTTCCTATGAGTGTCTTGAACGGGTTGTTGAATGCGGCGTAGTCCGATCCATGTTCAATATGGACGAATGGGATTCTGTGAAGCTTGGCGTAGGCAAGAGCCAAGAGTGAGGTCGAGAAGAAACGAGTACGAGAAATGACTATATCCGATTCTTCTTTTCGGAGATCACGAAAAACACGCCAAAATTTACTGGTCCAGTAGAAGGGCCAGTACTGTGGGAGTGGATAGTTTGGGATAATCTCAAAAGCGGGAAAGCGGATAATCCGTACATGACCTTGAGTTTCCGTTTCCGGTGCATCTATTGGAAGACGCGGAGTGAAGACAGTAACGTGGATATCTGCTTGGGCGATATGTTGGTTGAATTCTTCGCTATGACTTTCCAGCCCTCCGATATGTGGCGGATAATAGGGGGAGAACACGAGAATCTTCATGAGTATTTTTTCGGAGGGGTTACTGGGGTGGTATTATTCCATTGTCCTGCAATGCTTTTTCGCGAGTAACACTGGTGAGTTGTTGTTCAAGACGTTCGATGGCGGAGAGAAGCTTGAAGATCATGAGGAAAACTAGAAGAAAGCCGATGAGGATAACGGCATTCATATTGCTTCCGATACCGATGAGTGTGGCGACGCTATTGGACAGATTAGGGAACAGGACGATGGTGGCCATGCTACCCCAGACGGTGATACGCACCGCAAGTTTGAGGGGAGTATTCCCTGTACCACCACGGAGATAGTTTTTTACGCCCTGATAGATCATGAAGAGCGCAATCATGGCGATAATGATTTGGTAGAGCGCGAAATGCATAAGCAGACATGTGAAACGTTTTAGGTAAGGAGATTCCAAATCATCCGATAGAAGGTTTTGATGCCGTTTATGAGGTTTTGTTTGTGGAGTTTACCCATCGAATAATCGGTGTAGCGGACCCGAATCGGTATTTCTTGATATTGTAACCTATAGAGGTATATTTCACGAATTACCTCGCTGTCGTATTCGTAACGGTCTGTTCTGGTATTGATCGTTTCGGCCGCGTGGCGCGAGTAAGCACGGAAGCCCGATTGGCTATCAGTGACATAAAGACCATAGAAGTACCACACCAGCACATTCCCGATTTTGTTGTGCAGGATTTTGTACCACGGCATGCCTTCTGGACGCATAAGTCGTGATCCGAGAGCGACATCGCAGTGATTGTTGATGATGGGTTTGATGAGGAGTTTGATATCGCGTGGATCGTGTTGGCCGTCACCGTCGAGGGTGACGATGATGTCCGCACCGAACAATTTAGCAGCTTCAATTCCGGTTTTGGTGGCAGCTCCTTTACCGCGGTTGATGCGGTGTCTGAGTGCGATCACACCATTGTTTCTGGCGATAAGTTGCGTCGCGTCACGGGAGCCGTCATCTACGACGAGGATGTTTTGGTATCCAGCCGAACGAATTTCACGGATGACTCCCGTGATCACCTCTGCTTCATTATAGGCCGGAACAACGATCCAGATATTGTGTTTGGTATCGGGAATCATAGGAGGGGTCGGTGTGAGCGGGAGACGGGTATACGGTATCCTCCTGTCAGGTCATTCCAGCGGATTTTCAGGAGCGCGAAAATCATATTGAGAGAATCGAAAAAAATGCGAACATTGGTATTGCGCAAGTCTTGTTGGATGATGACGGGCAAAGTCGTGATTTTATAATTGTATCGTCTGGCTAGGAATAGGATTTCAGCATCAAAAGCGAAACGATCAATAGTTGATTGCCCAAAGAGCTCCATGGCTGTGGAACGGCGGAAGAGTTTGAACCCGCATTGCGTATCCGGGAATTCGAAGTTGCCGAGTATGAAGATTTGGAACACATGAAAACTTCGCGCCATCAATATGCGATACCAAGGAACCGGTTCTTCAAAGTGTGAACCAGATAAGAGGCGTGAGGCGATAATGATGTCCGTGTTCTCGAGCGCTAGCATGAATTTTTCGAGTTCTTGGATGGAAATAGTGAGGTCTGCATCTAGGAACAGAACTGGATCATAATGACTTTGGAGAATGCCGGCACGTACAGCGGCGCCTTTTCCTCGATTTTTTTTGAAGGAGAGAAGGGTAATGGGAATCTCCGGATATTTTTTTTGGAATGCCTGCACGTTCGCGACAGTTGCGTCCGGGCTTCCGTCGGCGACTATAAGGATTTCAAAGCGAGTAAATCGTGGTGTGAGGAATTGGACGATGATACGCAGATTCTTGTCGATCACGGTCGCTTCTTTGTAACAAGGAATCACCAGAGATATTTCGGGATACATAGGTGTTTTGATAGGTATTGTATTACCAGTATGCTTTGTTGAGTATACTTGTTTTTGAAGAGTCATAAAAGATAGTTCGTGCGTTCCTCTTGCCTTCTATCATAGTATTATAGACTGAGTGTTTTTCTGATGAAAATTGGCTTATTATAGGTTTCTCAGTATCAGTCTGCTTTCTTTACACGAAGTCGTTTGAGCCAATATGGCATGGATGGGGTGTCGTGTGATCCGATGAGTCGGGGATGCCAAAGTGGGTTCTTGGCAGCGTGTCCTGCCACACTCATCTTGAGTGGAGAGTGTGGCGATTGTGGGGGTACATTCGAAAAGGTATACTGTAAACACTTACGTTTGTGTATGCTACAGAGAAAAACATGGATGATCGTCCTCCTGAAGTTCGGTATTGCTACCGGACTGATTTTATGGTTGGTGGAGAAAGTACAGTGGTCAGTCGTGTTTGTGCAGCTGCGGGATATTTCCCTATTTTGGCTCCTGGGCTATGTGGTATTGCAACTGATTGCTCTGCTCATCTCTGCGAAGAAATGGCAGATGATTGCCTCGTATAAGTATAAGCATCAACGGTTGATTTTCACGGTTCAGGAGGGTTTCTTCGCGTATTTGACAGGAGCATTTATTAATAACTTCCTTCCTTCCACATTGGGTGGCGATGCATATCGCGGGCTGTGGTTGGCACGAAAAACGGAAGCAAAAGCGGCGTCACTTTCGACTGTTGTGTTTGATCGTTTCATTGGACTCTGGACTACGGCACTTCTGGCCTTGTTTTGCTCGATACCATTGTGGCATTTTTTTGCTTCAAGTATAGCGTTTCGCGTGACATTGCTCGGATTGACCGTTTTTCTGTTAGGGGATCTTTTCGTGACCTACGCCTATTTTCGGCCTTGGTTGCACCGCATACTCCTCTGGCTACCCTCCCGATTACGGCGCGTTTTGGAAGAGGTTATTGGTTTTACAAGAAAAGGAATTTGGATATCCGGGAGTCTGTATTCAATCTTGTTTGCCTTGGTGGGGGTCGGGTTGTCGAACTGGATGCTCTTTCATGCGATCAACAGTACACTGGATCTCCCAGTGTTTCTGAGTGTCATTTTTCTCGTCACGATTGTTTCGTCGATACCTATTTCCATCAATAATATTGGTGTGAAGGAATGGGCATATGTTACTTTTTTTACTCTGGTCGGGGTGAGCGCTGAAGTTTCGGTGACTGTGGCGCTTCTTTCTCGTTTTCTCCAGATGATTATTTCGTTCATCGCATTGCCACATTATTTTAAAACGCATCGCAATACGGAGCTTTGATGGAGTGAGTAGATTTCATTCTTGGCCAAACTGGTAAACTCGGACATACTGTGACGGACGTCCGTTGATAAGGAGCTCAAAGATTGGATTTGATTTTGTGTAATATTGGTCGAAGCGAATCAAGTCCGGTTTTTGATTGAAGATTTCCGAGACCATCATTTTGGCTGTTCGGTTCTTTCTGTCCGAAGAAACGACGATATAGTCAAGTCCGTCGCGACGGAGTGCATCATAGTTTCGCCCTCGTTTGCAACGGCCAACAAAAAATTTGCACACGCCGTCCTTGTCGGTCCAGATGAGCAGTTTTTCGGCGTTAGGGATGGTATTGAGGTATTGAGCGGCTTCATAACTTCCTGAGCCCATGTCTTTGACATTGGTGTGATAGTCATGAGGTAGGAGTGATGAGGCGTACGAGAGCGGGAAAGGTGTGACGGCTAGGGTTCCTATACCCATGGCAAGAATACCGATTACTATAACGAGGGGTGAGACATATTTCAGCGGTTTTAGGTATTGTCCGAGAATTTTGAGGATCCAGCTGAGGCTGATCCCCGCCAGGAAAGCAACGATTGGGAAGAGGATTATTTGGTAACGGACAATCATCGCAACACCATTGATGGTCGCGCCAAGATAATACAGGAGAATCAAGATAATGAAGTAGAGTGTAATTCGTCCATCGTTGCTTTCGAGAAAGGCATGTTTGAGGAGTGCGAGCGGAGCAAAAATCAGGAGCAAAAGGACAAACGGGGAGATACTGAAAATGAGAGGGTAGAAATTAGTCAGGAATATACCGATAAAATCACTTTGACCACTGATGGTTTTGGGTGATGCTAGGAGTTCGAAAAAGTTATAAGGGAACATCCCATTCCAGGAAACAAACAAAACGGCGAGTAGGCTGACCAGAAAGAATGATCCGATACCGATGACCAGAGGGCGTCTGATGGAGTAAAATAAAGCAACAGTTGAGTTCACAATGCGAGAACGATTGACGAGTTGATCGAGCAGGATGAAGGCAAGCAGGATAAGAAAAAGTGGCGCGATTTTCTCAAAGGCTTGGCTGTAGAGCGTCGACGTAATGAGTTTCTCTGGTTTGATCCAGACGGCCGGGAAGAAAATGTAGAAGGTAGCGAGGGCAGCATAGGTCAGGATACCGAGTTCGACAAAGGAGCGTTTGAGAAACGGACCAAATGTCTTTTGTTCCGGTCGGTGATACAGGTATTCGAGGAAGATGAGCCCGATGAAATAGATGAACAGGATATTAGCGACATACTTGGTGAGGAGAGCGAGACCAAGAAAGATACCAGAATAGATGAGGTATCGAAACGAGCGTTCTTTGAGGAAGAGGAGATAAGCAAGGGCGGATAGCGGGGTAAAAATCCAGAGGAGTGAATCGGGATTAATGATTTTTGACATACCGATGAGTATCGGTGAGGTCGCGAGAAAGGCATATGAAAAAAGAGCAGTGTTCCGTCCGAATAGTCTTTCGAGAAAAAAGTAGAAGAATGGAAGAAAGAACGTGATAACGAGAAGCTGTGGTAGGCGGAAGGCAAGGTAAAAACTTTCAATGCTCTCCGAGTTCGCATTGTAGGCCTCGCCTTCGTACTTGATGGTTTTGTATTCTTTGGGTGTTTTAAACCACAGACCCGGACCGGTCGCCCAGGCTACGGTGATCCCTGGTTTATCGCTAATATTCGTACGTCTCCAGTCAAGGGATTCTATTTTGTGCCAGTATTTTCCGATACGGCCATTGTACCAGAGCGGCTCATCTACCGCGGCGAAGCGGGTGAGGCGGATGAGGGCGAAACTAAAGAAGATAAGTGTGCTGATAAATACAATCAGGAGTACGAGTCCTCCCTGGTTCCGACACCAGTCGCGAAAACCAAACGGAACCTGCCGGGTAGGAGTTTGTTGATGGACGTATGCAACCATGACAAGCAAGAGACCGACCAGCATGATGTAAGCGCTGTGTGCTATCTGGAAAGACACGTGAAAATTTTTGGATTCGATCAGGCCGTAGGTAAGAAAAAACCAGGCGGGGAAAGTGGTGAGGAGGAGTTTACGAAGGATGGATCGCCAGGCGGTCGGTCGATTGTAGTAGGATAGAGTGCCACAGATTCCGATACCGAGAAAGACGAAACCGGCATAAAATGGTGTATTGTGAGCGGTGAGGCGAAGCAGTGTCAGTGAACTTGTTTGCAGAGAGATGAACAAGAGCGTGTTTATGGCGAACAATATCCCAAAAATGGAGAGGAGGCGATTCTCCTGACTGGCAAATTTGTCGGAAAAAAAGACGCTAGAGAGCATAATGATGGTAATAATCGGGTCTGCGGATTGTGTCTCTAGTATACTCGTTTCTGCGGGATTCGGAAGAACTATATCTGGCACGTTTGGTTGCGTATGGTCAGATAACTCGTTATACTGCGGAAAAGCTTAATGCGTATACGTTATGAGTATGAGTGACCGGCCGTATTTGTCCGTAGTGGTGCCTCTATATAATGAGGATGGAAATGTTGAAACATTGCATCGGAAAATCCATTCGACACTTTCTGCGTTAGGCAAACCATTTGAAATCATCTTCATTGATGATGGATCCAAGGATCAGACGCAGAAGGTAGCGGCACTCTGTCATCCCGTGAAATTGATTGTCTTTCGGAAAAACTTTGGGCAGACCGCGGCGTTTGACGCGGGAATCAAGGCGGCACGTGGAGAGATTATTGTCACGCTTGATGGCGATTTGCAGAATGACCCTGCGGATATTCCTCTGTTGCTCGCTAAAATTGATGAAGGATTCGATGTCGTTTCTGGGTGGCGTCATAAACGTCAGGATCCTTGGAGCAAGAAAATTCCATCGCGTATTGCCAACTTCCTTCGCCACCTGCTTATCCACGATAATATACATGATTCCGGTTGTAGCCTGAAAGCATACCGAGCCGAATGTTTCAAAGATGTCGATCTTTTCGGTGAGATGCATCGTTTCATCCCCGCGTTGTTACAACTTGAGGGTTTCCGGGTTGCTGAAGCAAAGGTGAGTCATCACCCGCGTGTTCACGGCACGACAAAATACAACTGGAAGCGTGGAATGAAGGGATTTGTTGATATGCTTTCCATCTGGTTTTGGAGGAAATATTCGCATCGCCCACTACATCTTTTCGGTGGAGTAGGGGTGACCCTGGCTGGATTTGGTGGGGGTATCCTGGTGTGGATGCTTATCGAAAAAGTCTTATTTGAAGCCTCATTAGCAGATCGTATCTGGCCACTGGTTGGTATTTTTTTCGTACTTATCGGTGTACAACTTTTCATTTCTGGACTTTTGGCGGATATTACGGTACGGAATTACTATCAGGCGCGTAATCGTATGAATTATAATATCAAAGAGGTGATAATCCGGTAATGTAATATTTAGTTTAGGGAGCAAGCGTATGAAATTGGCTTTTGTCGGTACGGGGTATGTGGGGTTGGTTTCTGGAGTGTGTATGGCAGAGTTGGGACATACGGTGGTGTGTGCCGATGTCGATGCGGAGAAGATTAAAAAGTTGAAGCGAGGGGTGATGCCGATTTATGAACTCGGTCTCGAAGAGTTGGTGGCGAAGAATGTCACGGAGAAGCGCATTTCGTTTACGACTGATATCGGTAAAGCGATTCGGGGTGCGGAGGTCGTTTTTAACGCGGTGGGGACACCGGAGAATCCGAAAACCGGTCAGGCCGATCTCCAGTATGTTTTTTCAGTCGCAAAAACTTTCGGGGAAAATTTGAACGGGTATAAAGTACTTGTCAATAAGTCGACGGTACCAGTCGGAACTGCTGATAAAACGCGTGATATTATTTTGCATGCGAGTGGCGAAAAAGGGAAATTTGATGTGGTCTCTAATCCAGAGTTTTTGCGCGAGGGAGCCGCTATCAAGGATTTTTTGAATCCGGATCGGGTCGTGGTCGGAGTGAATTCAGATGAGGCGAGGAAGTTGATGGAAAAAATCTATCGTCCGATTGCTCGGAACGGTCGGCCAGTGGTGTTGACCGATATCCGTTCGGCTGAACTCATCAAATATGCCTCTAACGCTTTTTTGGCGACTAAAATCAGTTTTATTAATGAGATTGCAAATTTTTGCGAAAAAGCGGGTGCAAATGTCAAAGAGGTGGCTAAGGGTATGGGTTTAGATACTCGAATCGGCTCACGTTTTCTCTATGCGGGTATCGGGTATGGTGGTTCATGCTTTCCGAAGGATGTTCAGGCTCTTCAGGAGACTGGCAGAGAGTATGGGATGCGGTTTACGATTATCGAGGCAGCTGATGAGTTGAATGATCGCCAGAAAATGCGCCCAGTTGAGTTTTTGGCCAAACACTGGAAATCACACAAAGGTAAAAAGATCGCACTCTGGGGACTCTCTTTTAAGCCACGTACCGATGATGTGCGTGAAGCACCGGCACAGTATATCGCATCCGCTCTCCTGAAAGCGGGAGCCAAGGTGCGCGCTTTTGATCCGGTGGCTATCGAAAGTTTCAAGAGGGCGTTCCCTGATAAGCGTATGGTGTATACCGAGTCAGCCTTGGAAGCCCTCGAAGGGGCGGATGCTCTTATTGTGTGCACCGAGTGGGATGAACTGCGCACAATTGAGGCATCTGAAATAGCACGAGCGATGCAGGGCCGAGTGGTTGTGGATGGACGCAATATCTTTGAGCGCAAAGAAATGGAGGCGGAAGGGTTCGTGTATTATGGTATTGGTGTTTGAGGATACTTGTTTCTGTTTTTTGAATGAAAGGTATGAAGGTTCTTTTCCTCAATTATGAATATCCGCCACTTGGGGGAGGCGCAGCCAATGCAACGGCTTATTTGTTGGCTGAGTTTGCCAAGTTTCCAGATATGGAGGTGCATCTGGTGACATCAGCCGTGGGAAAACATCTGGAACAGACCGAACTTGGACACGGTATTTTTATTCATCGGCTTCCGATTGGGAAGAATCCAGAGAACTTCCATAAGCAGTCGATGGGCGATATGCTGGCATATAGTTGGCGAAGTTTTCTGTTCACGTGTCGACTGATACGCCGCCAGGAGACTGCATTCGATGTAACACTCGCTTTTTTTAGTGTACCTTGTGGGTTTCTCGCATTGCTCTTGAAGGTGTTATTTGGCCTTCCATATGTGGTAGCACTTCGAGGTTCAGATGTCCCTGGTTATAATCCGAAATATACGACTTTGTATGTGTTCTTGCGACCCATCATTCGGCTTATTTGGAATCAATCAGCGCGGGTAGTCGCGAACAGCGATGGACTGCGCGATTTGGCTCGTGAGACCAATATGGAGCAGGTATTTGATGTCATTCCGAATGGGGTTGATACAGAACGATTTTTTCCTGCCGCAGAGAAGCGACCGCGTGATGAGTATATAATTACGCCGGGAGCATCACGGATTACAGAACGGAAAGGACTCAAATATCTTGTTGAGGCGGTGTCGATGTTATTGCCTCGCTATCCGCAGTTGCGATTAAAGATTCTCGGAGATGGAAACGGCCGGGTGGGACTTGAAAATCTAGTGAAAACAAAAGCATTAGATACTGCAGTGACTTTTATTGGGCGAGTACCGCGCGAAGCGACACTGGGGTATTATCAGGAATCTTCGATTTTTGTTTTGCCTTCATTGAATGAGGGGATGAGTAATGCCTTACTCGAAGCGCTTGCTTCTGGTCTGCCAGTGGTGACGACCAATACCGGAGGAACGAAGGAGCTCGTGAGGGAAGGGGAAAATGGTATCATCATACCGTTTCGTTCATCTGAAAAGATTGCGGAAGCAATTGAGTTTTTTTTGCTCCATCCAGAACAACAAGCAGCCTTCGGACAGGAGAGTCGGCGGAGAGCAGTAGTTCAAGGCTGGAATCGAGTGGCGGGACAGTTTCGGGATATACTCCTGGAGGCATACCAATGTAAAAAGGTATAAAAAAGGCCGGTAGTGTTCATTGGCGTAGGCAATGAACTTTCCGGCTCTTGTCGTCGTTGACCCTTTTTTGATTTGGGTCAATTTTATTGTTCTTTGGTGTGGAGATATCGTTAGGCTTCAGCCTTTACGTTCTAGTGGGTGCTCGCGCTCTCCGTCGACGCCATACAGGCGTGACACTCTGACTCTGCGGAACCAGCGCACTGCGACGGGCAACGCTCTTCCTGGCGTGTTTCCATGTAACTCATCAGGTCCATAGTGTCTTCCCGGGAGACTTGTGTCAATCCACCATCAGTTGTTGTAAAGAAAACGTTCATGACTTTCTCCAAATGTATGAAAGGTGTTGCAGAGTATTTTTCTGCGCAGACCTTTCGTTTTTAAGCCTCTTGAATGAGGGGACTGGGGGTGCATTTTTTCAGGCGCACGACCTCCTATTCTTTGCTCCGTAACGGGATTTACGTTGTATACAGAATCGCAGAATATATGCTAGGTATATATCTCTTAGTTATTTTTGTCAATAACAATACGTTGTAGAGAAGAGCGTGCAAGAGCAAAGATATATTAAATACAGTAGGGAAAGAGAAATAGAAAAGGGTTACATCATCGGTAGAGACTGATATGGCCATTTGAGTCAGTTACATTGTCGCAGCCTTTACCCCGCTGCTCTGCCGCTTTTGAAAAAAAGATGGGGTGAGAATTCACCCATCCTTGCTTCAAATGCATTTTTTCCGTA